>JAJXYG010000146.1 GCA_021780705.1 Bacteroidota bacterium | reverse complement strand
CGGCAGGAAGATCGGTGGCATCAGGACCGTCGATGAAATCCTGAACCAGCTGGACAGGGCTACCGAGGACCTGATCCTGAAAAACATCGAGGAAAAAGACCAGATACTTGCAGATGAAATAAGAAAGATAAATGAGTCAATCCCAATTATCTTTCTCACTGCCAAGGGACAAACTGATGACGTAGTAAAGGGATTTACGATTGGCGGCAATGATTATATCCGAAAGCCGTTTAGCATGGAAGAATTAATCGCGCGCATCCAAAACCTTTTGCAGTTTCGGCAAGACTTTGCCAAAAGAATTACCACAGAAACCGTGGGATTGGGCAAATTGATTTTTCAAATTAATCGCCAGATTCTCAGTAATGGAAGCAAGGAGAAAAAACTATCTTACCGGGAGAGCGAGCTGTTGCGACTGTTATATGAAAATCGCGAAAAGATTATTGACAGAAGGGATATATTGAACATATTGTGGGGAAATGATTCCGTCTTTAATTCGCGAAACCTCGACGTATATATTACCAAGCTCCGTAATTATTTGAAAGAGGATCCCACCCTGGAGATCATCACCATCAAAGGAATAGGATACCGGTTTGTGGTTGAATAACCTCCGATCTTTCTGTGCCGGATGTTCAGGCCTGATGCATACCCAGCTTACCAGGAGAATAAAAAGAAACTTGAAAAACCAAAGGCCTTTTTTACCCCCGCACACCCCCTTTAGCCAGTACCCTCTTCCAAAAGGGAGGTGTAGTTCCCTTTAAAGAGAAAACGGCTGGCGGGCAACCCTGAATCGCCAGTGGGTAAAAAAGTAATTCAGAAAGGTTCAATTAGAGGAACGCTCATAAAAAAAACTAAAAAAGCCCAAAGAGCATGGAATCTATCTTATTGATGATGATCCCGAGGTCTTCTTCCTTTTCGGCAAATTTATTGGTATCGGCATCTATGATCAGCAAAGGGCCTTCATTATAGGAACTGATCCACTTGTTATAGAAGTCATTGAGTTTTTTGAGGTAATCAAGCCGGATATTCTCTTCATATTCCCTGCCTCTTTTCTGAATTTGGGCGACCAGGGTGGGCACCGATGCATTCAGATAAATCAGCAGGTCTGGTGGCTTGACCATACTTTTCAGGGTCTCAAAGAAGGTATAATAATTACTAAAATCCCGTTTGGTCATCAGGCCCATGTCGTGCAGGTTGGGTGCGAATATATTGGCATCCTCATAGATGGTCCGGTCCTGGATGACGGTTTCAGAACCGCGCTGGATTTCAAGCAGTTGATTGAGCCTGCTGTTCAGAAAAAATACCTGCAGGTTAAAACTCCAGCGGGGCATGTCCTCATAAAAATCGTTGAGGTAAGGATTGTGGTCCACATCTTCAAACTGTGGAATCCATTTATAATGTTTGCTTAATAGTTCGGTGAGTGTTGTCTTTCCTGCCCCAATATTGCCAGCAACCGCAATGTGCTTTGGTTTTTTTAATTTGGCCATTTCCCTTTTTGAGTTTATAAATGCAAGCCGCCCGCGGACCCGGGAAACTTCCGGGCGGAACCGTAGACGTGATTAAAAATAAAAATAAAATCTAATAATATTCCAGTCCGATGGCTTTTCTTGTCAATTTCATGGTGGCTTCGGCACTTTGAATCGCCTTTTGGGCTCCTTTTTCCATGACAGACTTCAAATAGGTCTCGTCCTCCATGATGGCTTTCGCCTTCTCCCGGATGGGACCGATGAATGCAATCATGTCGGCCGTCAGTTGCTTTTTCAAATCTCCGTAGCGGATGGTACATTCATTATAATCTGTTTCAAACCGCTGGTAGGTTTCCGGGCTACTGACCAGTTTCATCAGCTGAAACAAATTTTCTATATACGGGTGCCTGGGTGAATTCGGCACTGTGGGTCCCTGGTCAGTGGGGGCTTTCTTGATCTTTTTGAAGATCATGTCGTCCTCGTCAGCTAGGTATAGGGTAGCCATCTGGTTTTCGCTCTTGCTCATTTTCCCCAGCCCGTCCAGGGAAGGCACCTTGACCAGGTCCTCGCTGAAATTAAATGCCACCGGTTCGGGAAATACCTCCCCATAGCGGTGGTTGAACCGCTTGGCAAAATTCCGGGCCATCTCCAGGTGCTGTTCCTGGTCTTTCCCCACCGGGACATACAAGGCGCGGTGCAACAGGATATCTGCAGCCTGAAGTACCGGATAGGTCAGCAATCCTGCATTGACATTGTCCGGGGACAGACGGACCTTTTCTTTAAAAGTGGCCGTTTTCTCCAGTTCCCCTTTATAAGCCAGCATATTGAGATAGAGATACAGCTCACTGGTCTGGCGGACATGACTCTGGCAATACAGGGCCACCTTATCGGGATCAAGTCCGCAGGCGATGTTTTCAGCCAGGACCCGGTGTACATTCGATTTCAGCTGCGAGGTATCGGGGTGGGTGGTCAGGGAATGCAGGTCTGCCACCATAAAGAAACACTGGTATTGCTCCTGCATACGTACGTAATTGCGGATCGCACCGAGATAGCTTCCCAGATGAAGGTACCCGGTGGGCCTGATCCCACTCATGACTATTTGCTTTTGCTCATCCATAGGCGGCGAAAATACGAAAGTTGCCCTCTTGTGGCAACGCAGATCCGGAGGATTTTTTAAATTCCCATAGGGTACCCCCCGGAGCACCTCACCTGGAATATCATCCAAGGAATTTACCGGCTATCCAAAGAAGGCTACAGTGCTGTCCTAGGAAGTTTTATATTTGCCGGATGGAAGTTAATGACGCACTGGTAGACAAGCTGGCTCATCTTTCCCGGTTGGAATTCAATGAGGAAGAAAAACGGGAGATTCGTCAGGATCTTCAGAAGATGATCGGATTTATTGACAAGCTTAATGAACTGGACACTACCGGTGTGAAACCCCTGCTGCACATGAGTGAGAATGTGAACATCCTTCGCCAGGATGTAGTTTCCGGAATGCTGGGCAGGGAAGATGCGCTTAAAAATGCCCCCGTACAGGATGGCGCATTTTTCAAGGTCCCCAAGGTCATCAAAAACCCTTGACGGTCCTGAACTTTTCAGCATCCCTTCAGAAATAGCAAAACCCGCAGTAAAATCCCTAAAATAATCAGCATGCAGTCTATTATTGAGTTACAGCACATCCAAAAGAGTTATTTCATGGGCAAAATGGAGCTTAAGGTACTCAAGGGGATTTCCCTGTCCATTCAAAAGAATGAATATGTCGCCCTGATGGGGCCCAGCGGAAGCGGAAAATCCACCCTGATGAATGTGTTAGGATGCCTGGATTCTCCCACCTCTGGTCACTATATATTAAACGGGAAGGATGTCAGCAAAACCCCTGATGATGAACTGGCCGATGTGCGCAACCAGGAAATAGGATTTGTATTCCAGCAGTTCAACCTGTTGCCGCGTTTGACCGCAGTGGAAAATGTAGCCCTTCCGCTGATTTATAAGGGGACTCCCAAAAAAGAAAGAATGGAACTTGCCCTGGAAATGCTTTCCCGGGTGGGACTAAGTGACCGCAGTCACCATAAACCCAATGAACTCTCAGGAGGGCAAAATCAGCGGGTGGCCATCGCCAGGGCACTGGTAAACCGGCCCGCCCTGATACTGGCTGATGAGCCTACCGGTAACCTGGATTCGAAAACTTCAATTGAAATCATGGAGATCTTTGACAAGATCCAGGCCGATGGCAATACCCTGGTCCTGGTGACCCATGAAGAAGATATCGCCAATCATGCCCACCGGATTATCCGGCTTAAGGACGGGGTCATCGAAAGCGACCACCTGCACAAGGCCATGGCCGGTATCGTTTAGTCAATTCACCCAAAAAGTACCTGGATTGTATGTCACAGAAGATTTATACCAAAACAGGGGATAAAGGATCTACCAGCCTTATCGGGGGCACCCGGGTCCTGAAGAGCGACCTGCGTATTGAAGCCTATGGCACCGTAGATGAGCTAAATTCCTGGATCGGATTTGTAAATGATGCCTTCAATGATTTTAGCGCCAACCACATCCTTAGAGAAATCCAGGACCGGCTCTTTACCATCGGTTCTTCGCTGGCCTGCGACCCGGAGAAAGAAACCAAACTGCACATCCCCGACCTTCATGATTCCGACATTACCCTGCTGGAAAAGGAGATGGATGCCATGACCCAGGTACTTCCTCCCATGAAGCATTTTGTGCTGCCGGGAGGACATACTGCCATATCAGTAACCCATATTGCCCGCTGCGTTTGCAGGAGGGCGGAACGTTGCTGTGTAAATCTGGAATCCCACCATGGCCAGGTAGCCCCGCTGATCATCAAATACCTGAACCGGCTAAGTGATTATCTGTTCATTTTATCCCGCTATGCGACCAAGGTAACCAATACGGCAGAAGTGCCCTGGAAGCCCCGCAACTGATCTTTTTGATTCATTACTGTGGAATAATTGCGATATTAGATATCCAATCACCCATCCCAGGAATGTATCCTTTTCAAAAAAATACCGTCCGGAAATTATGGGGCTGCCTGTGTTTCACGGGTATCTCCCTGGGGGCATGGGCTCAGTCCAATCCCCAACTGGTGGCCCGAAAAATTGATGAGCAAAACGGGCTCAGCGACAATACCGTCCAGTGCATCTACAAGGACCATCGCAATTTCATATGGATAGGTACCGCCTCCGGGTTAAATGAAATGAATGGCTCTTCCATCACCATTTTCAGAAATGAGCCCACCGTAAAATCTTCCCTAAGCAATAATGACATCCGGACCATTCAGCCGGCTCCAGGCGGCAACCTTTGGATAGGAACCATGGGAGGACTCAACTACTTTGACCCTGTGGCCGATACCTTTCACCTGGTCCCCTTAAGGTATGGGAACAACCCACTGAAAGATAATATTGATGCGCTGGCAATGGATTCCAAGGGTAACCTGTTCATCGGTACCCTTGAGGGACTTTTTTGGCTGAAAAAGGATAGCCTGCTAGTCCAGCCACTGATTCTACCGGGCAGTCTTCATCATGATTTCCTGGCCAATAACAGCATCACGGATCTTGCCATAGACTCCTCGGGGGTGCTTTGGATTTCCACCTATAACGGGCTTTGGAGCTACCAGACCGGCACAGGGCGGATCCAACATGAGATCAATCCCTCCAATGACCCCTACTATGACCCGCTGATAACTACCGTGTTTGTAGATCACCTCGGCAATATCTGGTGTGGCTCATGGCATACCGGGCTTAAATTTATAAAATCAGGAACGGCTAAAGTCGTGGATATCCCCTTTCTTTTAAATACCCAGGTCAGCCATATTGCGGAAATCAGACAGGCAGGCGGCAGTTACCTGCTTTGGTTTGATGGCCAGAACCCCGCCTATGATCCAACCGCAGGAAGGGTTGTGGACATCCGCCATTCCCTGGATCTTGCTTCCAACCTGATGGTGCGCACCCTATATGTTTCCCCGGACAGGTGGCTATGGGTGGGAACTGACAAGGGCCTGATTTTTTACGACCTGACCAAGGCACTTTTTCAAAGGAAAGTATTCCCGGCCGGAATTACCAACCAAAATGTAGTCCTGGGGGATTACCATGGCAACCTCCTGGTGGGAGGATCGGGGACGGAATTTTTAAAGTCCTATGACAGCAACTTCCGCGAAGTGGCAGACTATGGCCCGATGATGAAAAGAAAGGATATATCCTGTCTTTCCATGGAGCCGTTGACGGACCACACTTTTGCCATTGGCACTACCGAAGGAATTGCCACCCTGGATCTTACACACCGGAAAATCGCTTATAACCCGCTCACCCAGCTCAAGAAGAAGGAATCCTTTGCCAATTTCATAAGTTTTCTGCTCAGGGACCGGGATGGCAGCTGGTGGATTTTTCCCTGGAGATTCGGGATCTGGAAGGCAGACAGCACTTTCGGCGACCTGCACCGGGTTTTTGAGAATTTCATCATGGAAAGCGGGGATCCCAAACCCCTGGTAATTGCAAGTGCCATAGCCGATGCACAGGATAATCTATGGTTGGCAGACCTGGATGAAGGCATTGTCTATTATGACAGGAGGACCCACACTTTCTCAAAACCCTTTAAAAAGGAACTGGGTGACAAATACCAGGCAGCTCAAATCCTTTACTACCAAGGTTATTGCAACTCCTTTACGGGCAATACCCTACTGAGGTGGAAGGCTGAGCAGGGTATCCTGCAAAAAATCCAACTGCCCCCGCAAATGGATAAACCCATTTCCTCAATTGCCATCGACAGTTCAGGCCGCCTGTGGATTGCCTCGCTTAAAGGTTTGCTGGTCTACAACTTCCGGACAAGAATGTTTGAAAGATTTTCCACCGCAGACGGACTGGTATCAAACAGTCTGGAGGGCAACCTCTACTGCATGCCAAATGGGGAAATGATTTACGGGGCGCCCACCCACCTGCTTTCTTTCCAACCGGATGATATGATCGCTTCCATAGGAAAGCACCCTGAACTGCAGCTGGTGGAAACGAAGGTTAATGGAAGATCCATAACCTTTGACACCACCCGGGAAATGATTTTTGACCATGGTGACAACAATTTCACTGTTAAATGGGCGGTAACCGATTATAACAATCCCCTGAACAATCATTACTACTACCAGCTGGAAGGAATCGACACCGGGTGGCATTTCAATGGCAATCGCGGAGAAGTCAATTTTGCCAACCTTTCTTCCGGAACCTACACCTTGTTGTTAAAAGGAACCAATTCCAACGAGGTACCGGCATCCAGAATCCTTAGCCTTCATTTTGAGATAAGGGCACCTTTCTGGCTAAGATGGTGGTTTCTCTCCTTGATATTCTTTTTTATCGGGGGGTTATTTTATCTGCTCTACCGTTACCGGCTGGCTCAGGGCCTGAAGTTTGAAAAATTAAGAAACAAGATATCCTTTGACCTGCATGACGAAATCGGGAGTACCCTTAGTTCGATCAGCATTCTCAGTGAAATGGCACTCCACCAGCAGGGCACATCCGTCAAATCAGGAATGCTTGAGGAAATCAAGGAAAATTCCATTTCTCTCATGGAAAGGATGGATGATATCGTCTGGAGCATCAATCCGAAGAATGATTCCATGGAGAGCCTGCTGTTGAGAGTGAAGGCCTTTGCGGGAAAACTATTTGAAGCCAAAGAAATCAATTACCAGATTGACATGGATGAATCCCTGAAGTCCGTATCCATTCCGATGGAAAACCGCCAGCATATTTACCTCATCATGAAAGAAGCCATCAACAACCTGGTTAAATATTCCGGGTGTACGGAAGCCCTTATCCGGGTAACCCTTGATGGGAACATTCTCAAAGTCGTCATCCGGGATAACGGCCGGGGCTTTGAAAGAGTTAGTACCAACCTGGGTAACGGAATCCACAGCATGGAAAAAAGGGCTGCTGATATGGGAGCCCAATTTGAAATCGATACCAAACCCGGTGGCGGCACGACGGTATCACTGCATGTAAAAATCAAATAAATATACGATGCGTAATTTCCCTTCTTTGAGTCACCTTTGCCTTCAATGATCAGGATCGCCATAGTTGAAGACAATAATACCCTCAGACATTCACTCACGGATTTGCTGAACCAGACAGATGGCATGAAATGCGTGGCCTCCCTGGGTAATTTGCTCAATGTGGTGAGTGAATTCAATAAATCCAGGCCCGATGTGGTGGTCATGGATATCGGACTACCCAACATATCCGGAATTGAAGGAGTAAGAACTGTGAAAGAAAACTTTAGTGAAGTGGAGGTGCTGATGTTTACGGTATTTGAAGATGACGACAAAATCTTCGAAGCCATAAAGGCAGGCGCTTCAGGCTATCTATTGAAGAAGGCATCCCCGGAAGAAATTATTGATGCAATCCGTACCCTATATTATGGAGGAGCTCCTATGAGCGCCTCCATCGCGCGAAAGGTTATTGCCTCCTTCCAGCATTCCATTCCGCATACCAAGGATGATTACAGCCTTACCACCAGGGAAAATGAAATTCTCAACTCCCTGATTGACGGATTAAGTTATAAGAAAATGGCGGAGAAATATTTTATCAGCGTCAGTACCATACGCACCCACATCCGCCACATATATGAAAAGCTTCACGTCAATTCCAAATCACAGGCGGTAGCCAAGGTGCTTAAAAAATAGGACCCCCACAGAATTGAAATAACCGATACGGCACCGGTGAAATTGTGCTGCCCATCCCCAGGGTTATACCCCCGAATTTCCGGTTCAAAATCATCCATATATACGATAGGCTACGACGGGTAAAGGGTATTACTTTGAATAAAAATATTCGGCCATGAAAAAATTCATCTTGATTCTCTCTGCCTTTTTATGTTTGAATGCGGTTCAGGCGCAAGTTGAAAATCCCGCCACTGCGACCAAAAATGCTGCCACTGATGCTACTAACAGCAACATCGATAATGGCGCCAATTCAGCAGTGAATAAAGTGGAAAACGGGATCAAAGGTCTGTTCCACAGGAAAAAGAAAAAAGGCAGTTCTGAAGAGAATAACCCATCCTCCCAATCCGGGAACAGCAATTCAAATTCGAATTCCAACTCCAATACCACAGCCTCCTCCGGCGGCTCTTCAGTGCCCACGATCAAGACCTATACCAATTATGATTTTGTACCAGGCGACACAGTCATTTTCCAATCCCAGCTTGCAGATGAAGAGGTGGGGGAAATTCCCTCCCAGTTCACCCTCAGCAACGGGCAGGCCGACGTACAGGTAGAAGACGGGGAAAATGTCATTCATGTGCCCAAAGGCGACGGAGCCGTTATCACTCCCCGGATGACTTCCCAGGCCTATATGCCCGATCAGTTCACCGTAGAATTTGATGTAAAAAATGAAGCCTGGGGGCTCAACCATTTTAGTGTGGACTTTGGCCAAAGAGTTTATTATAGTGGAGGAGAAGGAATTACTCCCGGAATTGAATTCGGTGACGGATCTGTCACCTGGACTCTTGGGGATGTAGCTTTCCCGGATGCCCTTCATACCAATGGAGATTACCCCATGATATGGCACCATGTGGCCATTGCAGTCAATAAGAATGTGGGGAAAGTATATGTGGATCAGTTCCGGGTGGCTAATGTCAACAATCTCACCGGAAAGCCCAATAATGTAACCTTATCCATTAATGGATATGAAAATTCTTACTTCAAGAATATCCGGATTGCCAAGGGGGGCATCGACATTTACAGGGAATCCACCACCCCGGCAAAGATCGTCATGCACGGAATCCTCTTCGATGTGAACAAGGCCACCCTGAAACCTGAGTCCATGGGCTCAATTAACATGATCTACCACGTGATGACCAAGGATCCATCAGTACATTATGAAATCGACGGCCATACCGACAATACCGGAGATGCAGCCCACAACCTGACCTTATCCCAGCAGCGGGCAGACGCAGTGAAAGCACAATTGGTCACCATGGGTATTGATGGATCCCGCCTGACCACCAAAGGTTTTGGAGATACCAAACCAATTGCCAGTAATGACACTCCTGAAGGCAGGGCCAATAACCGCAGGGTTGAATTTATCAAACAATAGGAGGAACCAGGAAATACGGGTTTCCCATTCACCAAACTTGCGATATAAACTACCCCGCAGCAAGCTGCCGGGGTATTTAACCCTGACTAATGATTCAAAGTACAATACATAGCCGAGTTTTCA
>JAJXYG010000330.1 GCA_021780705.1 Bacteroidota bacterium | reverse complement strand
AGGAAGCACCCGAAAAGCCAGAAAAGCCTTTTGTGATGCCCAAGACCAGCACGGAAAAGATCCGCAAATATGAACCCACTTTCGTCAAATCCGTCCTGGACCAGGTACCGGAGGAAGAAAGCGGCCCGACGATGCGGTACAGTGACGCAGAACTCAATGAATTTAAAGACCTCATCACCCGCAAACTGGAAACCGCCAAGAAGGAACTGGGCTATCTCCAGGGACTGATCACCCGCAAGGATGAGATGGGTGGGGACGATACCGACAACCGCTATATGACTATGGAAGACGGAAGCCTGAGCATGGAGCGTGAGCAGCTGAGCCAGATGGCCAGCCGCCAGATCACCTTCATTGATCACCTGGAAAAGGCCCTGATGCGGATCGAAAATAAGACCTATGGCATTTGCCGGGTTACCGGAAGGCTGATCGACAAGGCCCGGCTGAGGGCAGTGCCTCATGCCACCCTTTCTATTGAAGCCAAGATGGGAATTGCCAAATAGGACAATTGGTATTTCTTTAATTTATTGTAGGAGGATCCGAAGGGTTCCTCCTTTTATTTTTTGGGGGGGGAGGTTTCGGTGCGATCAGATTAAAGCAGCCCCATCTGAATCATTTTAGCTCCTGCATGCTTACCAGCCGCTTATAGATCCCATCGAGGGCCATCAGGCTCATATGGGTGCCTCTTTCGGCAATTTTTCCCTTGTCCAGTACGATGATCTCATCTACATGGCGGATCGTGCTCAGCCGGTGGGCAATCACGATGCTGGTTCTCTGGGTCATCAGGTTATTGATGGCGTCCTGGACCAGTCGCTCACTTTCGGTATCCAGGGAGGAAGTCGCTTCATCAAGTATGAGGATGTCCGGATTGCGCAGGATGGCCCGGGCAATGGTGGTACGCTGTTTTTCACCGCCGCTCAGTTTATTGCCCCTTTCCCCGATGGAGGTCTGGTAGCCTTCTTCTTTTTGCAGGATAAAATTATGGGCGTTGGCGATCTGGGCAGCCTGCTCGATTTCGGGCAGGGTGGCATCGCCCTTGCCAAGGGAGATGTTATTGGCAATGGTGTCATTGAACAGGATGGCTTCCTGGGTCACGATTCCCATATGGTTTCTGAGGGACTCGATGGAATATTCCTTGATATTGATCCCGTCCAGCAGCAGTTCCCCTTCACTCACATCATGAAACCGGGGGACCAGGTCGACCAGGGTGCTTTTGCCTGCCCCGGAAGAACCCACTATGGCCACACTTTTTCCCTTTTCAATTTTCAGGTTGATGTGGTCCAGGATCACGCGGTCCTCATAGCGGAAGGACACCTCCCTGAATTCTATGCCTTGTGTAAATTCTTTCAGGACCACCGGGTGGGCCACTTCGGTGATGGCCACGTCCTCAGCGATCAGGTGCTCGATCCGTTCGATGCTTGCTGAACCCTTCCGGATATTATAGGAGGCCGAGGACAGGGATTTCAGCGAGGGGATGACCTGGGAGAAGATGATGATGTAGGTGATGAAGTCCCCCGGGTTCAGGAAGGACCTTCCCAGGACCAGCCGGCCCCCGAACCAGAGTACGCAGACGATGGCAAATACCCCCAGCACCTCGCTGACCGGGGAGGCGGAATCGCGCTTGACATTGGCCCGGTTCTTAATAATGAACAATTCACTGTTCTGGGTGATGAGTTTCTGGTATTGCTTCTTTTCGGCATTGAAGGCCTTGATGATCCGGATTCCCCCCAGGGTTTCATCGATGGTGGAAAGGATGGCCCCGAGCTTTTCCTGGACCCGGGTACTTTGCTTTTTCAAAGACCGTCCGATCCTGCCGATCACAAAGCCCGAAACGGGCAGAAAGAGCACCAGGAACAAGGTCAGCTGGGGACTCAGGATGATCATATAAAGAAAAAAGAAAAGGATGGTCACCGGTTCCCTGAACAGGGTCTCCAGGAGGTTCATCACGGAGGTTTCGACATCCACCAGGTCATTGGTCATCCGGCTCATGATGTCGCCTTTCTTCTGGTCATTGAAAAACCCGATGGGCAGTACCAGTATCTTGGCGAACATGCGTGCACGCATGTCATTGATGACGGCATTGCGGATCGGGGTAATAAAATATATGGACAAAAATAAAAACAGGTTCTTCAGCAGGATGGCAGAAAGCACCAGCAAACAGATCGTACCCAGGGCTTTGATATCCCCTCCCGGACTTTTGACCATATCGTAAAGCCATACTTTGAGAAAGTTGATGGGATTGAGCCTGGAAATCCATCCCTTTCCTGCTGAGATACCCGAAAGGGCGTTACTTTTCTTGAAGATCAGCAACAAAAAAGGGCTCAGGAGCCCCAGTGAAATCAGGGAAAAAAGAGTCGACAGCACATTAAAACTGAAGTATGCTACAATCAGCCTCGGGTACCTGGACACATAGCGAAAAATGATACGTAAACTCTTCATCAAATCGATTGAGATGCATTAAAAAAAAGAATCCCGGCAAAGTAAGTAATTTTGCATGGATCAAAGGCATAGAAATGACTGAAAGTAAAAGGCAAAAACAGGTGGCAGGTCTCGTCATGAAAGAATTGAACGACATCTTCCTGAGAATGGGCCTGAACATGACGGGGGGCGGAATGGTATCCATCTCTACGGTGAAGATCACCCCTGATCTGTATGAAGCGCGGATTTACCTGAGTTTCTTCAAAGTGGAGGCCAAGGAAGCGGCGCTGGAAAAAATCAAGGACCGTTCCGGAGAAATCCGGGGGGAACTGGGCAAAAGAGTCAGGCACCAGTTGAGAAGCATTCCGCACCTTACCTTCTACCTGGACGATACACTGGATTATGTGTTCAAAATGGAGGCGCTCCTGGACAACATCAAAAAAAATAAGCCCGAGTAGGAAGCCAGGGGGGCCGGATGCGGACAGGCTTTATGAGTTTATTGCGTTATTATTAATTAATTTGCCTTCCTGGACCACCGGATCCTGATTTCTAAACCAATAGTACTTCCCCTTGTATCTAAGATTTGCATGGCGATATTTTAAAGCAAAGAAAAGCACCCATGCGATTAATATCATCTCCTGGGTCACAGCGGGGGTCATCGCCTTTTCCACCATGTGCCAGATCCTGGTGCTGAGTGTGTTTAACGGTTTTGAAAGCCTGGTACAATCCCTGTATTCCAATTTCTATTCAGATGTGAAGGTGATGCCCGCCAGGGGCAAGACCCTGTTTCTCACCCCTGAACAATTGCGCACCATCAATGGAATCTCGGGGATCAAGGGCACTTCCCTTATTGCCGAAGAAAAGGCCCTGCTGCAAAATGGCAGCCAGCTGACCCCCGTATTGCTCAAGGGGGTGGATCCCCATTTTCCCGGGTTTTCAGGGGTTCCCCGGAAAATGTACCACGGGGTATTTGACATCGGCACCCTCGATCATCCCAAACTGGTCCTGGGGTCGGGAATTGAATATGCCCTGGGGGTGCAGGCCGACAAAAACCTGCTTCCCATTACCGTGATCCTGCCCAGAAGGAGTGCCACTCTCAATCTCAATCCGCTGTCTGCCTTGAGTGAAGGCAATGCCACTACCTCGGGCAGCTTTTCGGTGCAGCAGGATTTTGACAATAAGTATGTCATCACCAACCTGGCCTTTGTACGCCAGCAGATGAACTTCTCCCCCAATGAATACAGTGCGCTCGAAGTCACCCTCAAAGATCCCGGGCAGACCCCGCATTACACGGATTATCTCCAGAAACTGCTGGGAAGCCGGTACAAGGTGCTGACCAAGTACCAGCAAAATGAGAGCCTGTATAATTCCATGCACATGGAAAAATGGTTCATTTTTGCCATCCTCACCCTGATCCTGATTATTGCCGCCTTCAATATGATTGGGGCTCTGACCATGCTGGTTCTTGAAAAGAAAAAGGACATCAGCGTGCTTCAGGCACTGGGGGCGGACCGGCCGCTGATTCAGAAAATCTTCCTGAGTGAGGGAATGCTCCTTGCCTCCACCGGGGTGGCCATAGGAATCGTGCTGGCCCTGGTGATCTGCTTTTTGCAAGTCAAGTTCAAGCTGGTGAAGCTGGTAGGCAATACCTTTCTTATTGATTATTTCCCGGTAAAGTTGATACTGACCGATTTTCTGATGGTGGCCGTGACGGCGCTGCTCATCGCCTTTGCCGCATCGTGGTTCCCTGCCCGCAAAGCATCCCGGCAGATCTTTGATCTGAAGTCCTGATCACCCTGGTCAGATAAAAAAGCGGAAAGATCCATACCGGCTCAGTAGTCCCCGAGGGTTTCCGGCAATTGGGTCATGGCTTTGGCATACTGATCCGCATTGGGGGCGGTGCCATGCCATTCGTGGTTGTTCTCCATAAAATCCACTCCTTTCCCCATTACCGTATGCATGATAATGGCGATGGGTTTTCCCTTGCCTACAAAAGATTTGGCCTTTTGGACCGTGGAGAGGATCTCCTCCATATTGTTGCCATCCATTTCAAGTACTTCCCAGTGAAAGGATAGAAATTTTTCTTTAAGATTTCCGAGTTTCATCACCGCTTCGGTGGTGCCGTCAATTTGCTGGCCGTTGCGGTCTACGGTAGCAATCAGGTTGTCGACCTGGTGCATGGCAGCGTACATGATGGCTTCCCAGTTCTGACCTTCATCCAGTTCTCCGTCCCCGTGCAGGGAATAGACGATATGGGGATCCTTGTTCAGTTTTTTGGCGCTGGCAGCCCCGATGGCGGCGCTCATTCCCTGACCCAGTGAGCCGGAAGCGATCCGTATCCCGGGGAGGTGTTCTGCGGTAGCGGGGTGGCCCTGTAACCTTGAATTGATCTTGCGGAAGGTGCTGAGTTCTGAAAGGGGGAAATATCCCGACCTGGCCAGCACGCTGTACCATAAGGGAGAAATATGGCCGTTGGAAAGAAAGAATATATCTTCTCCGGTCCCGTTCATGTCAAAACCGGGCTTGCGGTCCATGATCTCAAAATATAGGGCGGTCATGAAATCCGCGCATCCCAGGGAACCACCGGGGTGGCCGCTTTGGGCTTCATACACCATGCGTACAATATCTCTTCGTGCCTGGGCGGCTATCGCCTTTAAATCCTGCATTTTTCTTCTTTTTTTCCGTGAAGGGTACTTCAGTAAGTGCGAACGTACACCAAAAATCCATAAATCGGACAGCCGCCGGTCTTAAATTTCAAAAAAAACGCTGAAACCGCGACCTCGGGCAGGTTCTGTAGAAAATTGCCGGTCAAATAATTATGATTTTCCAAAACGATTTTTTATTTTGCAGTCCTTACCTCCAAAGAAATCTTGCGGAAGAGCGTCTCTTTTCCGTTTTTTTCCAAATATCTCCCGGAAAGCAAATGCTATTTTTTTCAGGCATTTATGATGGTTGACTACACCATCCCAATTCCCCTTTTATCAATTTTTTAGATGGTCTTACTAAAGTAGTTAGTCATGAAAAAAGTAATGCGCGGCCTTCTGTGGATGGGGGTGATCTTACTATCCCGGGAGGGGATGGCCCAAACCACTCAGCCAATTGACCTGCATTTACAGCAGGCAAAAATCAAAATGCGCCATAAGGATCTTGCCATTTATGTCAGCCAGTTTCTGGCCGGAAGCGCCGATGGGGTGAACCAGGCCCTGGTACACCATTACCTGGGGATGGGGACCCATTTCTGGGATTTCCAGAATTCCTGGAAGAACAAATACCGAAACTATGACAAGGGGGATACCCGGCCTGCATTCTTTGGGTCCACCTCCGTTTTGGTGGGTTTCACCGATGGCTATCACCTGACCCGGACCATAGACCGGTCATTCACTTCGGTATCGCTGGCCCTGGCCCTGACTGAAAAGAACAGCTTTAAACAGGTGGTGAAGAAGGTCATCACTTCCACCCTGATCAACCGGGCGGGGTTCTTGCTATTTTTCAATGTGATCTTCCCCCGCCGGGGCGGAGGGTTGAACCGGTGATCACACCTTCAGATAAGTCTGCAGGGCCTTTACGTAATTGTCAAATGCCTCGATTCCTTTGGGGGTGATCCTGCAAATGGTCTGGGGATAATTATGGCTGAACTGCTTCTTGACATCTATGTAGCCTGCCTCCTTGAGCTTATTGATCTGCACGCTGAGGTTTCCGGCGGTGGCATTGGTATTTTCTTTCAGGAAGGTAAAATCAGCCTCGTGGACACTGATCAGTAAAGATATCACCGCCAATCTGAGTTGGGAATGTAATATCGGATCCAGGTCTTTAAATTCCACTTGTTGGGTTTAAAAGTTCAAAATTAACCGAATCAGAATGATCTCTCCTCATCCTGACGACAGGTTTTATGCGGTAACAGCCCCTCTCTGCTTATTGAATCGTTTTGAAAGCAGGTACCCCGGGGTGATCCATGCGGCCACGACGGCCAGCCCTATTTCCAGGACCACAAAATCTGATGGAATAAACGGCGACATCAGCGCCAGGATCCAGCAGCAAATGGCACCCACCCACAGGGGCCGGAATTTTATCACCATTCCGGTCAGAAAGGTAGGCACCCCATAAAGTACCAGCAGCAGGGGATCAATCAGCTGATACGTCTGAAAGGATATGCAAATGAAAATCATCAGGAATAAGGCAATCATGAAAACCAGCCATACGTAGCCGTTGATTTCCCCGGTGTAGGTCCGGGTCCTGCGGTGTTTGCGGTTCCGCCTGATGTATATCACCTGGAAGATGAGCACCAGGTATACCGCCATCCAGACCCATTGCACCTTGGGATTGTGCAGGTAGTAGGATCCCACAAAACTGATGAGGCAACACCCCAGGATGACCCAGCCCCAAATCAGGTAGAGCAACCCCCTTTCGGTAAAATTGTTTTTGGCCTTGTTGATCATGGAAGTGATGAGTTCCATGCTGTCTTTTTCTGTCATGATATTTTCGGGTTTCATCCTGGATTATTTGTATTGGGAAAGGAAGTACCGGATGGATGACCTGCCCCAGTTCGGAGAAAGGTCCGTTTCAGGTTTGAAGTTACGGTCCAGGGAATCTGCCCGGTCAAAATATTCTTTGGCTGCGTCCTTTCCGCCCCCAAACTGTTCCGGGGTGTAGAATTTGCTTTCTGCCTGCAGCAGCACCGGCCTTGGATTGGTGGAGTCCAGGGATTCTGCCTTTTGAATATACTCACTGGCGTCCTGCCCATAGGTCATATACCGGGAAGGAGGGTCTACCATCATATGCGAGGTGGCGATCATGCTTTTGATCACATCAATTTCTGAACTTTCCTTTCCGAGCAGCGAGTCAGCCTTCAGGATCAGCTGGGTAGCCTGGTTGGCAATGGCATCCTTCTTATCATTGTCCTTTTCTGCGTAGGCATTGACTACCGTGCAATAAGCCGCATAATAATAGGGAAGCCAGCGGGTCTTCTCCACGGATGCGATTCTTTCAAAATTGTGTGCCAGTTCGAGGAAATTGCCTTTGACCATCATAGAATCCAATTGGTCGATATTGGATTTCATGGCCTGTTCATAGGGAGTCTGCTGTGCAAGACCTGCCGTGGAGATCATTAACGCCAGGATCCATGCGATTGATTTTTTCATTTTTTTTTTGAGATTAGATGGTGGAAGATTATTGTTGAATTGAATTTATAAGTGATTGTTGATTTCATCCTGTGTTCGGTCTACCCCGATGCTGATAAAGCATCCGAGGTAAAGGAACCGGGTGGAAGGCGGGGTAACCGCCACCTTGTGCGCCCCGTTGGCTGAAAAATTATACGTATATACGTTACGAGCACCCAGGACATTGGTCAGCGAAAGAATATATACGATGAAGCCTTTCGCATGGGTCTTGCCTACCGAAGGAAGGAAGTTGATGCTCAGGCTGAGATCATTGTAATCGCGGGTGGTGCCCTGGTTTCTCAGTGAAAAGGAATGGCCTGTGCTGTCATAAGCCAGGTCGTAATAGGGCCTTCCGGTAGCAAAGGTGTAAGACGCATTGAACTGGGTCTTGATCGGGGTGACAAATTTTTTCAATACCAGGGAAGCCGTATGGCGGGTGGCAAACGAAGGCTGGATGGCAAATGGGTAATTGAGAAAATCTCTTTTGGTATCCAGGTAGGAATAGGAGACCCAGTAATCCAGGTTGGGAATGGTTTTTTTATCCCTCCAGAAAAACTCGACTCCCCTGGCATCTCCGAACCCGTTGTTATTTATTGCCTGGAAGGTGCCAAAGCCGGACATTCCGGTTTTAAAGAGGTCTTTATATTTTTTGTAAAAAATTTCAGTGCGGAAAGTTCTCTCACCGGTGATCCGCTGGTATTGGGCAATATAGTGAGTAGCCCTTGCAAAGTGAAGCTGGTTGATTGCAGGCAGGTATTTGGATTCCGGATCCTCATAGAATATGCCGTAGGCAAGGGAAAACTGTCCCCTGTGCCGGAATTTATAGGCCAGAGAAAGGCGCGGGGCCACATTCCATTTATCCAGCAACCGGGACTCTTCGGCCCGGACCCCGATTTTGGCCGCAATATTATTGGTGAGGTATACATCGGATTCCCCGAAGCCTGCCCAAATCCGTTCCCGGATATCCTGGGGATAATGGATGCCATTATAACTTGAATAATCGGACCTTTCATCACTATAGTTATATTCCGACCCAAAACGGAAGGCATTCAGTGCGCCCCATCTTTTCTCCAGCACTACCTTGGCATTGACATAATTTCCACGATTGTCAAGGCCGTAATTCTTGTAGGCATATAGCGGTTCTGAAGGAATCACCACCTTCTGGTCCTGGCCATCCTGAAGTGCGCCCTCAATCTGGTCGTGATTGTTGTTATAGGAGATGCCGGCTCGAATGCCCCAATCCTTGTCCCATTTTTCTTTATAGGAGAGGTTGTGATACATATATACATTGTGAAGGGAAAATGCATCTTTGAACTGCAGGGAATCCACATCGGTATTGCGAAAACCTACCCGGGTGGTACTGAACGATCCAAAATATTTCAGCATCCCCGTACGGGAGGTCTTGATCCTGAAATTGCCATCACCTTCCTGGACAACCGGTACTTTGAAATAATCGAATTTCTGCCGGATGAGCTGGTATACCAGCGAAAGGTTCGTATAGGAATAGGTCAGCCCGTAGGAGAATTTTTTGTTGCGGGACAATTTCTGAAATCCTCCGTTGGCAGCCAGGTAGGACACCCCGAAATCTGCCGAACTGCGGTCCGGGAGGTCGATGGATTCCAGCAGCAGCACCGAGGACAAGGCCTGGCCGTAGAGTGCGGAATATCCTCCGGTACTGAAAATGGTTCCCTTGAACAAAAACGGATTGAACCTTCCCCGGGTTGCAAGGCCGGGTTCACTGGTATAGAAAAAATTGTTGACCAGGGTGCCGTCAATAAAGATTTTGGATTCTGTGGCCGTACCGCCTCTGACAAAGAGTCCCTCATGATCTCCCACCTGCTGGGTACCGGGCAGGGTTTTCAGTGCCCCGGTAATATCGGCATTGGCACTGGCAGTGGTCACGATATCCAGTGGTTTTAGGACGCTGCCCCGTCTCTGGTCGCTGGCTTCAAAAGTACCTGCACTGATCACCACCGCCTTGAGCGCGGTGATGGATTCTCTTAAGGCAATATCCTTTTGAAGCGTGCCTCCCGCCAGGGTGATGGTTTCAGAAAAGGACTGGTATCCGGTGGCGGTCACCTCCAATAGATGAGATCCTTTAAGTGAGGTGACAAATGAATAATTACCTGAAGAATCTGAAGTGGCCCCGTCATAGGAATCTTTTATGGCGATACTGACCCCATAGAGGCCATGATGATGGATATCGGTAATCTTTCCGCGCAAAGTAGTTTGGGCATGAAGGCCCAGGCCTCCAAAAATCAAAACAACTACCCACACAATTTTCATCTTTATAAATTTATTGCTAAAGTAAAGTAGTTTATATTATAAATTAAATTTTGTGCAGAAAATTTTTTTACCCTTTGGGAGAGGTCGTAAAATAATTATTGTAATTATTTG
>JAJXYG010000081.1 GCA_021780705.1 Bacteroidota bacterium | reverse complement strand
TTATTTAGTATGTTTGGAAATTTTAAAGATGCGGGATTGGTATTTCTAAATGTCCCCTTTGCAATTGTGGGTGGAATCGCAGCGCTATTCATCACCGGGACCAATTTCAGTATTTCAGCTGGAATTGGATTTATAGCTCTGTTTGGAATTTGTATTCTTTTTGGGGTATTACTAATCACAGAGTTCAAACATAATTTGGACCAGGGAAAGAAAAGGCATAGTCCCTCATTGTATGCCGCCATCAGAATGGGGGTTGATTCTAAAGTAAGGCCGGTGATGATGACAGCCCTAATGGCAGCAATTGGTCTTTTGCCGGCAGCAATTTCTCATGGAATTGGATCTGAGAGTTCAAGACCTTTGGCCAGGGTGGTGATTGGAGGAATTTTGTGCGCCATGTTCTTTTCATTGCTTATATTTCCCCATTTCTTTGCACGGGCTTACCGGAAATTCGATGTGCTGCATGCGCCGGATGAAAATTCCGTTGCCGATGAGGAAAAGAAATAGGGGTTTGGTTTAAACATAATTATGAATTATTTGAGAACCTTAGCGGTCCTGAATTTATTTTGGTTTCTTTCTCTAAGCGGTTATGGGCAGGAGCAGGGCTTTCTGCCCGCTTCTGCCCATTTCAACCGAGGCCGGTTTAATGTGGTCGCGGCCAGTGAGGTGGGGGTGGCCACCCTGGCTACCGTGGGCCTGGAGTACCTTTGGTACAAGAAATTTCCCAAAAGCCATTTTCACTTTTTCAATGATGATGCCGAATGGCTGAAAATGGATAAAGTGGGCCATGCCACCACCGCTTATAATATTGCGGCCATCCAATACAATCTGATGAGGTGGAGTGGAGTGAGAACCGGTACTTCTGCCTGGATCGCTGGAGCTACTGGACTGGCCTATATGACCATGATCGAAATTATGGACGGATTTTCATCCCAATGGGGCTTTTCCCCGGGGGACATGGCCGCCAATATTTCTGGAAGCCTGATCTTTACGGGCCAGCAATTTATGTGGGGTCGCCAGCGGATGGAAATGAGATTTTCCTTCCATCATACGCTCTACGCAAAATATAACCCGGGGGAACTGGGCAGAAATTTCCCCCAGCGAATGATTAAAGATTACAATGGGCAGACCTACTGGTTGTCTTTCAACCTGAGCTCCTTTGCTGGCAAGTCCAATATTCCCAGGTGGCTCAATGCGGATTTCGGGTTTGGAGCTGAAGGAATGACGGGAGCGATTAAAAACCCCTCTATGGTGGATGGGAAACCCATCCCGTCTTTTACCAGGGAAAGAAAAATCTTTTTTGGCCTCGATGGCGCCTTTACCACAGCTCATTCCACCCCCTATCCCGGATGGATCAATATTTTCAGGGTACCTACCCCGGTAATTCAGTGGAAACCCAAGGAGGGAAAAGTAACCTTCAAGCCTTTCTATTTCTAGGAGGATTACAACCTGTAGGATATGGGGGATGTTCCCCATATTTGGCCATTGGCGCTTTCCTCCGAAACGCAACCACCCAAACAGACTGGCCGGTTTCGACAAGTTTACTTTCAGATAGGGAGTCTTACAAAGGCTTCCATAGCGGCATATTTGGTGAGTCCCAGTTGGGCGTATAACTCTGCGGTATTGGCATTTCTTTCTTCGGCACGCTGCCAGAATTCCCGGTTATCGCTTCCCTGGAAGGGCACGCTGTCCTTTTGTGATTGATGGATGAAGATCCCATATCGTTTTTTTCGCACCTGGTCCGGACTCATGGGGACTGCCATTTCAATTTCGGTGATATCCCATTCTTCCCATGCCCCTTTATACATCCATACCCGGCAATCCTGCAGCCAGCTGTCTCCCGCATTTTTCATGAAAGCCAGGGCGGCCAGGATAATATCGATACAGACCTTGTGGGTTCCGTGCGGGTCGGCCAGGTCACCAGCGCAAAATACCTGGTGCGGCTTAATCGTTCGTAACAAATCCACAGTGATTCGAATGTCCTGGTCACTCATCGGTTTCTTTTCAATGGTGCCGGTTTCATAGAAGGGGAGATTCATAAAATGGATCTGGTCCAGCCTCAGTCCCACATATTTACAGGTGGCTCGCGCTTCACAGCGGCGTATGAGCCCCTTGATGTTCCTGATTTCATCGGTATCCTTTTCACTCGATTTCTTTTCGGTAATAAAGGAAGTGGCTTTATTGAGAATGGACTGGCTGATGGTATTGTCAATGTCAAATATCTTTTCAAACCCTACCGTGAAATCCAGGAACCGGGTCACAAATTCATCTGTGACAGCAATATTGCCGCTGGTCTGGTAGGCCACATGTACATCATGGCCCTGGTCATGAAGTCTCATGAATGTACCTCCCATACTGATGATGTCATCATCAGGGTGGGGGGAGAAAATAAGGACCTTCTTTGGGAAGGGGGTACTTCTTTCAGGATGATTGGGGTTGTAAGTGTTGGGCTTACCACCGGGCCAACCCGTGATGCTGTCCCGAAGCATGTAGTACACTTCCAGGTTGATTTCATAGGCATCACCTCTTTCCACCAACAGGTCACTCAGCCCAAATTCATTATAATCATGATTGGTAAGGCTTAATACAGGTTTATTCAATTTTAATGACAGACCAATGACGGCCCTTTTGATCATTTGCGGAGTCCACTCACATTCCCCTGTGAGCCATGGAGATTTGAACCGGGTAAGGTCTGAGGCGGCAAATTCATCGACTACAAAAGTGCACTGGTCATGATTTTGGAGCAGGGATGCAGGTACTTCCTCGGTGGGCTTTCCTTCCACTGCCCGCTGAATAACGGGGGCCTTGGTTTTTCCCCATGCCATCAGGATGATTCTTTTGGAACGCATAATAGTGCTAATTCCCATGGTAATAGCCATCCGGGGAACCTGGGAAAGGTTGCCAAATTCCTGGGAATTGGCAATCCGGGTCGAGTTTTCCAGGGTAACCAGCCGGGTTTTTGAATACACGGGGGAACCTGGTTCATTAAAACCAATATGTCCATTTACCCCGATCCCCAGGATCTGTAGATCGATTCCTCCATTTTCAGCAATCTTATCTTCATAGTCCTGGCAATGTTGCTTGATCTGGTCCTTTGGAGTCAATCCATTGGGAAGATAATAGTTCTGGGGGTAGATATCGGTTTGTTCGAACAGGTATTTGCGCATGAAATAATGATAGCTGTTTAAGGCATCCGGTCCCATGGGATAATACTGGTCAAGGTTGAAAGTGATGACATTCTTGAAGCTCAATCCTTCTTCACGGTGCAGCTTCACCAGTTCAGCATACAGGGACTTTGGGGTGGAACCCGTGGCCAAGCCTATCACAGCCTTTTTACCCTGGCTGTTCTTTTCATGAATTAAATCCGCAATGATTCGGGCCACCTGGACAGAACCATCTTTAGGCGTTTTATAAATCTGAACCTGAATTTTCTCAAGAGAATCAATCATCTTTTTTTAAGTTTTTGTATGAAGTTTGGATTTTTTAAAAAAATGTAAAAGCAATCCGGGGAAAGCCCCAATTCCAAAAGCCTGACGAAGATAAGCGGATTATTAATTTCCAATAAAATTATGAACAATTTTTATTGGCAATTTTCCGACCTAAGTCTGGCACTCTTCCTGTATCAGCTCCGTCGATACAAGTGTGCAGGGGCCTATTTTAGTGGGTTATAGTAGTTTACATTCCATAAATGGTACCTCTGGAAAACCTCGGGAAGCCGGCTTTTGAAGTTATCCCAGTTCCTTTCGCTCTTTGGAGTCCAGAGTACCTCACTAAGGGCAGTCATTCTAGGATATATCATATACTGCACCTTATTCCA
This sequence comes from Bacteroidota bacterium, assembly GCA_021780705.1. Classification (GTDB taxonomy): domain Bacteria; phylum Bacteroidota; class Bacteroidia; order Chitinophagales; family Chitinophagaceae; genus Ginsengibacter. The sequence goes on along the minus strand of JAJXYG010000081.1, from coordinate 6,225 downwards.
GTTTCCCATGTATTCAGTCCAAATATTTCCCTGGGCTCCCAGCACATACTTCTGTTCATCTTGGGCGAGTTGCCTTGGAACCGGTTCATAGTTATACACAGTGTCAAGCGGAAGATAACCGCCAATGGTCACACTATCCTCTTCATGACGCTGGGCATGGTCAAAATAAACGTATTTACCGGGAGTCATGATCACATAATGGTGGGCTTTGGCAGCATTGATTCCACCGATTTCCCCTCTCCAGCTCATTACGGTCGCATTTGGTGCCAGACCCCCTTCCAGGATCTCGTCCCAACCAATGATTTGGCGACCCTTGCTGTTGACATATTTCTCAATCCTGGAGATGAAATAACTCTGCAGCCCTTCCTCATTTTTGAGATGTTTCTCTTTGATGAGTTGTTGACAAAATTCAGAGCGTTTCCAATAGGTCTTGGGACATTCGTCCCCTCCGATATGAATGTATTTGGAAGGAAATAATTTCATTACTTCATCGAGTACATTTTCCAAAAAGGTGAAGGTATATTCTGAAGGACAATACACATCTGGAAACACTCCCCAGGTTTGCTGAACCTGCTTGCCAGTTCGGCTTCCTGCCCAGGGCGTATTGGGTTTCACTTCGGTGGATTGGTCCGGGAAACAACTCAGTTGGGGATAGGCTGCAATTGCTGCAGAGGAATGGCCCGGCATTTCTATTTCCGGAATCACAGTAATATACCGGTCACTCGCATACTTCACAATCTCTTTCACCTCTGCCTGGGTATAGAAACCCCCGTAATGAATGCTGTCATTGCCCGTTCCGGGATAATGCCCGATAATGGTGCCATTGCGAAATCCACCTATTTGTGTCAGCCTGGGGTATCTTTTTATTTCAATTCTCCAACCCTGGTCTTCGGTAAGATGCCAGTGGAAATAATTGAATTTTTGCCAGGCTAAATAATCCAGGAATTTCTTGATGTCCTTCACCCCAAAAAAATGACGGCCGACGTCCAGGTGCATCCCCCGGTATTGAAACCTGGGATAATCCAGGATGGCCAATTGCGGAAGTTCGCAACCTTTTCCGCCTGTAAAAGCAGTACTGTCCGGGGGAAGGAGTTGCAACAGGGTCTGGATCCCATAGAATACCGCTTCAGGGTCTCTTCCATTGATCACTACGTGAGAATCTGATACCTCCAGATGGTACTCACCTGGCAGCGGATTTTTCTGTCTGGAGAGACTAAGCAGGATCGAAGGGGTTTGACCGCTGACTTCTGAGGCTTTTTTCACCTTCAAAGTCAGTTTGTAAAATTTGTCAAGGTAGTGATTCAGCATTACTGCGTCATGAAGGGTTCCCTGGTCAGTGGCGATATTTACAGCATGTCCAAATTTAAATGAACCGGCATGCATTTGAATTTGTACGGGTTCTGGAACAATATTCAATGTGGTCTGGCAAATGGAAGTCTGAGCGACCAGACCCATAAGAATGGGAAGAATTTTTTTCATTTTCGTGAGGAGATTTTGCCTTAAATATAAGCAATAATACCCCCTCACAGACAGGGTTTAGATTTTAGTGGGTTTAAATACAATCATTCGTGAACCATGCGCCTAGTTTAAAGGGATTGGACATGACCATTGGCTAAGAAGCAAGGTGGGATTGGGTACAAAAAAAAACTGGTGAATCCATCCACCAGCTTCTACTATTATTTTGGGAAAGGGTTCCTGTCAATATTATTCGCCTTATTCTACCTTGGTAATCTTGAGTATATTGGTGGGTAAATGCAAACTGACCGGAGTACTGCCTGTATTGACGACCACATCCCCGGTTTTAATAAACCCTCTTTCCTTCAGGATATTGATCTGGTCAAAAATGATGTCATCCAGGCTTTCTTCTTCACTATAAAATATTGCCCGGACTCCCCAACTGAGACTTAACTGGTTGATCAGGCTTTTTTCCTTACTAAAGATATACAACAGGGATTTGGGACGATAACTACTCAGCATAAAGCCGGTGTATCCGCTCTGGGTCATTCCGATCAAGGCATCAGCTTTGACATCAGCAGCCAATTTGCAGGCACTGTAGCAAAGCGCATCGCTCATAAATGAAGGTGAATGAGGCTGGGGGGCAAGGATGTCATCCCGGTTGTAATCATAGGCAGTCCGTTCTATTTCCAGGATAATCTTGGTCATCGTCTGGATGACCAGGGTGGGGTGCTGCCCGGTAGCGGTTTCCCCGCTAAGCATCAGAGCATCTGCACCTTCCAGGACTGCATTGGCTACATCGGTAATTTCGCTTCTGTTGGGTTTTACCCGATCGATCATACTTTCCATCATTTGGGTGGCTACAATGACGGGTTTTGCCCGGTGCATACATTTGCGGATGATTTCTTTTTGTATCAGGGGCACCTTTTCCACAGGTAGCTCCACTCCGAGGTCCCCACGCGCAATCATTATCCCATCGCTTTCGAGTATAATTTCCCGGATATTGTCCACTGCTTCCGGTTTTTCGATTTTCGCTATGACCTTGGCCTTGCTTTTCCTTGCCTTAAGTATTTGTTTGAGTCCTATGATATCCTTGACTTCCCGGACAAAGGAGAGTGCAATCCAGTCTACCTTGTGATCCAAAATAAAATCCAGGTCTGCCAGGTCTTTTTCGGTAAGGGCAGGAAGTGATATCCTTGTATCGGGCAGGTTCAGCCCTTTTTTGGACGATAGGATTCCCCCCATCACCACTTCAACCTGCACATCCTTGTTGGGCAAGATTTTGACAACCTTCACCTCCAGCTTCCCGTCATCAATCATAATCGTATTTCCGGTAATTACATCCTGGTGCAGATTGGGGTAACTAACATAAATCCTTTCCCGGGTACCTACACATTTTGTGTTGGTAAAGGTGAGGATATCACCGGGGTTAATTTCCAGGGCATTATTTTCGATTTCACCTACCCGTAATTTCGGACCCTGGAGGTCAGCCAGGATTGCGATATTATAGGGGAGGGTCTCATTGATTCTTGTGATGGTATCAATAATGGCGGCCTTACTTTCGTGGGATCCATGGGAAAAATTCAGCCTGAAGACATTCACTCCCGCTTTCACGAGTTCCACCATTGCCTCAAAAGTGTCACTTGCCGGCCCAATGGTAGCCACAATTTTGGTTCGCTTGGTAGAATGATCCAGGCCTGCCTTTTTGTCCATTTCCGGATGCAGGTACTTCGTAATATTCTTTGACATTATTTTATAAGGATAAATTTTTATTTAAAGCAGGCACATCCAAACCTGAGAATACCGTGGCCATGGGGTCAACAGTGCTATTGGAGCGCTCCCTGGCTAAATATAATAAAAAAGCAATCAGGTGGAAAGGATCTTTACAATCTTCATCCATTCCTCCCCGATTTTCTGTTTCTTTTTCACTGCTTCATTAAGGGGAATGAAATGCATCCGGTTGTTGACTATTCCTACAAATACATTATGTCTTCCTTCAATTAGGCACTCCACAGCTGAATATCCCATCCGGCTTGCTATGACCCGGTCAAAACAGGTAGGAGCTCCGCCGCGTTGAATGTGGCCTAAAATGGTCATTCTAACTTCCTGCTCAGGCATTCTTTCTGTAACAATCTTGGTGATCTCCGCCGCACCAAACTTTTCTCCTTCGGCAACCACAATGATATTGACCAGTTTTTTCCTTCCCTGCTTCTCGGTCAGGGCGGTAATGACGTCTTCTATATCGGTTTGCCTTTCTGGGATTAGAATATTTTCTGCCCCTGTGGCAATCCCGCTGTGCAGGGCAATATATCCAGAATCCCTTCCCATTACTTCAATAACGAACAACCGGTCATGGGCATCAGCGGTATCCCTGACCTTGTCAATGGCTTCTACTGCTGTATTGACAGCCGTATCAAATCCAATGGTAAAATCCGTTCCGTCGATGTCCTTGTCTATGGTGCCGGGAAGGCCAATGCAGGGGATGTCGAATTCATTGCTGAAAATCTGGGCCCCGCGAAAAGATCCATCTCCCCCGATGATGACTAACCCATTGATCCCGTGTTTCTTAAGATTTTGATATGCCTTCTGTCTGCCTTCGTAGGTAAAAAATTCTTTGCATCGGGCAGTTTTCAATATGGTTCCACCTCTTTGTATGATGTTGGCTACACTCTTGCTTTCCATTTTGAAGATATCCCCCTCGATCATCCCGGCGTAGCCCCGGATAATTCCAAAAACCTCCAGTCCGTTATATATACCGGTTCTTACCACCGCGCGGATCGCAGCATTCATTCCCGGAGCGTCGCCTCCGGATGTCAGCACCCCAATTTTGGTTACTTTTTTCTCCTTCATTTGACTAGATTTCCATTTCTGTTGTAAATACCCCTTAAAAAGGTGCCAAAAATAAGCAATTCGCGGTATTAATAATCATGGGGATCTGTATCTATTTTTTCCAAGGCTCCCAAAATTAGATTTTAATGAAAATAAGCCATCTAATTTTAAATTTTATTCTTAGCCTGCCAGTTTCATGACCTATTCATGGGGTATTGCAAGCCTGTGAGGGTAGGGGACCCGATCTTCCAAATCCCCGCCAGCACTTGGTATACCAGCCCGGTGCAGACCTGTTTTTCTGCAACTGTCCGGACCTTTGAAGGGCGTGGTCCCCATAGGTCTGGCAATTTGCAAAGGGTAGGCTCGTTAGTACTGCCTAAATGAAAAATGTGGGAAAACCCAGCCATAAAAATGCTGAATAGGAAGAATTCCGGCTTTCGTGTCGGAAGGTTAAGGGATTAGGGAACAAGGTGACCGGTAGTCATTCTGTTCCTTCAGGCTTGTGAGATCATCAATTCAGATTGAGATCGAAGGATTTTTCTTCCTGGATTGGAAAGGTCCGGACTACGTGATACAGTGTATCCCTTTCTACCGGAAGCCTTTTTACCTGTCTGATAAGGGTAACCAGTTCCTGTGTGGTCATGGAAGGCACTTGTTCCTCACTTCCCGCCATTGAATAAATCTTGGTAGAATCATCTATAGTACCATCAATATCATCGACGCCAAAAGAGAGCGCCAGTTGAGCCTGTTGCCTGCCAAGCATGGGCCAATAGGCCTTTAGGTGGGCAAAATTATCCATGAAGATCCTGGCCACCGCATACATTTTCATGTCTTCAGTAATGGAGGTTTCAGACACCGCACTCATCTCATTGTTCTTATTTCTGAATTTAAGGGGAATAAACGTATTGAAACCATGGGTTTTGTCCTGTAAGTTCCGTAAACGGGACATGTGGTCAATCCGATGGGTATAGTTTTCCAGATGCCCGTAGAGCATGGTTGCATTGGTATGCATCCCCAGCCGGTGCGCTGTCTCATGTATATGCAACCAACCCATGGCATCTACTTTGTCTTCACAAATCTGTTTTCTTACCTGTGGATCGAAAATCTCGGCGCCTCCTCCGGGAAGTGATTGAAGCCCGGCATTCTTGAATTTTTGAAGGCCTTCTTCAGTAGTGAGTTTGGCCTTTTTGAACATATAATCCAGTTCGACTGCCGTAAATCCTTTGATGTGCAGGTCCGGACGGTGGGTCCTGATTCTTGAGACGAGGTCGCAGAAGAAATCAAGGTCCATTTTGGGATGTACCCCCCCAACGATATGGACTTCGGTGACCGGCTGGTTGTCATAAGACCGCACTATGTCCATCATCTGGTCCATCGAAAGTTGCCAGCCTTCTTCCCGGTGCGCATACAATCTGGAATAAGAGCAGAAATTGCAGGAAAATACGCAGACATTGGTGGGTTCAATATGAAAATTGCGATTGAAGAAAGTCTGGTCTCCATATCTTTTTTCACGTATGTAATTGGCCAGCAGCCCCACAAGGCCAAGGCTCGCTTTTTCAAAAAGCAACAAGGCTTCATCCTCTGTAATGCGCTGGTCTGCGATGATTTTTTGGGTAATTTTTTGAAAAGCATTGCCTTCTTCAAAGGTGGAAACAATTTCCAGCAAAGAAGCGTCTCGGGTTATTTCTTCCATAGTGCAAATTTACAATAGTGGGAAATGCAAAACAAAAAGGCCTTGAGGAGCGGCAATTGGAAAATTGGGCCTTAAAATTTGTTCAGGAGGTGGAGCGGATGTCACCGAAGGCTGGATTTGTGGTTAGTGAATTCCTGTCATCTTTGCATGACCGTGTAACCCGTTGGTACCGCGAAGGTGGATCCGGGCAGACTTTTCTTTTCCACCCCGACCAGGTCGGCGCTGGTACCCTCGGTAGCCCATTTTAC
>JAJXYG010000192.1 GCA_021780705.1 Bacteroidota bacterium | reverse complement strand
GGGAAGGAAAAATGGGCTCATGCTGGCAGCCATAGCCTTCCTGATATCTGCCATAGGTTCCTGGAGGCCCGAGGTGTTTAATGTTTTCGGACTTAAGGACGCCTATTCCTTTGTGATCTACCGGATCATAGGAGGAGTGGGAGTCGGAACGGCTTCCATGATCTCTCCCATGTACATAGCCGAGATCGCGCCTGCCCGGATCAGGGGTAAACTCGTATCATTCAATCAGTTTGCTATTATTTTCGGAATGCTCCTGATTTATTTTGTCAATTATTTTATTGCCCGCCAGGGAAATGAACAATGGCTCATTACCGAAGGATGGCGCTGGATGTTTTTTTCCGGGGCCATTCCTGCCGGTATCTTTTTCCTGCTTTTATGGTTTGTGCCGGAGACCCCCCGCTACCTGGTGATCAGGGGGCAGGACCAAAAAGCCCTGGGTGTGCTCAATAGGATTTCCGGACATTCCCATGCCGGGAAGATTCTGGAAGAAATCAAATCCACCACCGACCAAAAAAATATTCCCTGGTTGTCCTACGGATTCTGGGTCATTCTGATTGGCATATTGCTTTCGGTTTTTCAGCAGTTTGTAGGGATCAATGTCGTGCTCTATTACGCGGGAAACATCTTCCGGAACATGGGGGCTTCCACCGATGCATCCCTGCTGCAGACGATCGTCGTGGGAATCGTAAACCTTGTCTTCACCGTGCTGGCCATCCTCACAGTAGACAAATTCGGCCGAAAACCTCTCATGATGATCGGATCCATCGGGATGGCCATCAGCATGACAGCCCTCGGATTTTCTTTTTACTTTCACCAGGTAGCCATCGCGGCCCTGATATTCATGTTGACCTATACGGCAGCCTTTGCGATGAGTTGGGGGCCCGTATGCTGGGTTCTGCTGGCGGAAATTTTTCCCAACAGCATCCGAAGTGCCCTCTCCATTGCCGTGGCGGCGCAATGGATTGCCAACTGGATTGTATCGCTGACCTTCCCGGTAATGAATGACAATCTGTGGCTGACCTCAAAATTCAACCATGGGTTTGCTTACTGGATATACGGGTTGATGGGAATTCTCTCGGCGATCTTTGTTTGGAAATGGGTTCCGGAAACCAAGGGAAAGACGCTGGAAGAAATAGAGCACCTCTGGAAAAAGCGTCCGGGGCACTGAATGGATCACCGCAGCGGGTCATCAATCAGGGCGTCAAACCCCATTCTTTAGATAAAAAATCACTTCCATGAAAAAATTTATTTCACTGGTCATTTTTCTGGGAACCTTTACTCACTTCCAGGTATATGCGCAAAAATACCCTTTCCAAAACCCCAGGCTGCCCCTTACCCAAAGGGTAAATGACCTTGTCTCCAGGCTTTCCCTAACTGAAAAGGTGGACCAGATGCTCAATTCCACCCCGGCCATTCCCCGGCTGGGCATCCCCGCTTATGACTGGTGGAACGAATGCCTGCACGGGGTAGCCAGAACCCCCTATCCGGTGACGTCATATCCCCAGGCCATTGCCATGGCCGCCACCTTTGACCAGGCCGCCATGAAACAGATGGGGGATTACACCTCCGATGAGGGTCGTGCGATCTATAATGAGAGCATGCGCAAAAATGACCACCGGCGATACCTGGGACTTACTTACTGGACACCCAATATTAATATATTCAGGGATCCGCGTTGGGGCCGGGGTCAGGAAACCTATGGAGAAGATCCCTTTCTGACTTCCCAAATGGCTACTTCCTTCGTGGAAGGATTGCAGGGCAATGACCCCCGTTACCTGAAGGCTGCGGCCTGCGCCAAACACTATGCCATCCACAGCGGCCCGGAACCCTCCCGCCATGTTTTTGATGTTAAGGTCAGCCCGCACGACCTCTGGGACACCTACCTGCCTGCCTTCCGGCAACTGGTGGTGAATGCAAAAGTGGCGGGGGTGATGTGTGCCTACAATGCCTATGCCGGCCAGCCCTGCTGCGGCAATGACACCCTGATGGTAGGGATCCTGCGCAACCGCTGGAAGTTTAAGGGATATGTCACCTCAGACTGCGGGGCAATCGATGATTTCTACCAGACCCACAAGATGCTGCCGGATGCGGAGAGTTCCGCCACTGATGCCGTCCTGCACGGTACCGATGTAGAATGTGGCAACCACACCTATAAAAAGTTGGTGGATGCGGTCAAGGACGGGATGTTGACTGAAAAGGATATCGATCGTTCCCTCAGAAGGCTCTTTACCATCCGGTTCCGGTTGGGGATGTTCGATCCGGTCTCGATGGTGAAATACGACCAAATACCGATAACCGATCTGGAAGCCCCCGCCCACAAGGAGCTGGCCCTGAAGATGGCAGAAGAATCCATCGTGTTGCTGCGTAATCAAAACCAGCTGCTCCCCCTCAGCACCCACCTGGAAAAAATTGCCATCCTCGGCCCCAATGCCGATAATCCGGGAACCCAGCTGGGCAATTACAATGGACAGCCTTCGGTGGTAACTACCGTACTTCAGGCCCTGCGGGCCCGCATGCCACACGCATCCATATTCTACTCCCGCGCCACGGATTTTGTATCGACCAACATCCCTGACTTTTCCAAATTGATTGACAGCGTCCGCGACGCAGACGTAATCATATACGTGGGAGGGATTTCCCCCAGACTGGAAGGAGAAGAAATGAAAGTGAACCTGCCGGGATTTAGCGGAGGGGACCGCACTACCATTGCGTTGCCCGAAGTGCAGACTGCTTTTCTCAAAGCATTAAAGGCAACCGGGAAACCCGTGGTACTGGTACTCATGACCGGCAGTGCCCTGGCCATTCCCTGGGAACAGGACCATATACCGGCCATCGTGAACGGATGGTACGGGGGGCAGTCCGCAGGCACCGCCATCGTGAAGGTCCTCTTTGGAGATTACAACCCGTCGGGCAAATTGCCGGTAACTTTTTACCGCAGTGACAAAGACCTTCCTCCTTTTGACGATTATTCCATGGCCAACCGCACCTACCGGTATTTCAAAGGAACCCCGCTCTATCCCTTTGGTTTCGGTCTGAGCTATACCCATTTTTCCTTTGACCATATCCAACTTTCCCGCAGCAGGACCAGCGCCCAGAGCCCGGTAGAGGTCTGGGTAACTGTCACCAATACCGGCACCCGGCAGGGAGATGAGGTAGTACAGCTTTATTTGACCCACCCGCACCCGGGCATGGTGGCTCCGTTATATGCACTTAAGGGCTTCAAGCGAATCCACCTGGCCGCAGGCCAAAGTGAAAAGGTGCGTTTCAGACTAACCCCGGAAATGCTCCGGCTCGTCGGAAAAACCGGTAATGAACAATGGGTGAAAGGAAGGGTGGAAATATCCATAGGAGGATCCCTACCTTCCGAAAGGAGTGAAACCCTCGGTGCGTCAAAACCCGCCAGGGCCATACTTACCCTGCAATAGAATTTTGTGCAAAATTTTAATAATTAGGATGTATGTTATTATTAGGAATTGATATCGGTACCTCTTTTATCAAAGCATCTGCCGTGGATGCCCGGACCCGCGAGTGTGTGGCTTCCACCCGGTTTCCGGAAACCGAAAACCCCATTACTTCCCTGCAGCCTGGCTGGGCGGAACAATCACCCGACATGTGGTGGGCCCATACCCAACAGGCGATCCAAAAACTTATCAGGGAACCCGGGGTCGACCCCTCCCGGATTGCCGCCATAGGAATCTCCTATCAAATGCATGGCCTGGTAGTAATAGACCGCAACCAGCAGGTGTTAAGAGACTCTATCATTTGGTGCGACAGCCGGGCGGTAGAAATCGGACAGGAGGCCTTTCGCGCCCTGGGAGAAGCCCACTGCAACTCCTGCCTGCTGAATTCTCCGGGAAATTTCACCGCCTCGAAGCTTGCCTGGGTCAAGCAAAACGAACCCGATGTCTTTGAAAAGATATACCGGATTATGCTTCCCGGAGATTTTATCGCCATGAAGCTGACCGGAGAGGTGACTACCTCACCCTCGGCCCTCTCCGAAGGGATCTTTTATGATTTTTCAAAAGAAGGTTTATCAGAGCCACTCATGGATTACTTTGGCTTTGACTCCGGCCAGATACCCGTAGTGCAGGAGGTGTTTTCTGTCCATGGAAAACTGCAATCCTCAGTGGCAGGAGACCTGTCCCTGCCGCCCGGAATTCCGGTGTCCTACAAGGCCGGGGACCAGCCCAATAATGCCCTTTCTCTCAACGTCCTGGAACCTGGTGAAGTAGCCGCCACCGCCGGAACATCTGGGGTCATTTATACCGTTACCGACCAGCTGGTTACTGACCCGCTTTCCCGGGTAAATACCTTTGCCCATGTCAACCATGGACCGGGACACAGAAGATTGGGGGTATTGTTATGTATCAACGGGACAGGGATTATGAACAGCTGGATCAAAAGAGTAAGCGGGGATCCGCTCGATTATGATGCCATGAACCGGCTCGCCCTGGCAGCGCCGCCGGGGAGCGAAGGATTGAAAGTAATCCCCTTTGGCAACGGGGCAGAAAGGATGCTGGAAAACAGAAGGATCGGTGCACATCTTCACGGGATCGACCTGAATCTCCACGTCAAGGCCCATCTTTTCCGGGCTACCCAGGAAGGGATCGCATTTGCCTTTCGCTACGGACTGGACATTATGCGGGAAAACCAGATTGACCCCAAGGTAATCCGTGCAGGGATGGCCAATTTGTTCCTCAGTGAGGTCTTTACACAGTCTTTTGTGAATGCCACCGGGGTGCCGGTAGAATTATATTCCAATGACGGAAGTGTGGGTGCGGCACTGGGCGCCGGGGTGGGCGCCGGGATCTATCAGGATCTGAAAGAAGCCCTCGGCGGAATGAAGCCGCTAAAAATGGTGCATCCTACAGATACCGTATTATACCAGGAATTATATGGGGAGTGGAAGCTTGTCCTGGACTCTTTCCTGGGGTAAGCAATTTCTTATAGTCCAGGAACCCGGACTATAACACAAAGAGCGCCTCTGCGTTCCGGGTGGTCATTTCAGCTACCTCTTCAGCAGCGATATTTTTAATTTCCGCCACCTTGCGTGCAATATAGGGGAGATAGCTGCTTTCATTTCTTTTACCCCGAAAGGGTACGGGAGCCAGGTAGGGCGAATCGGTTTCCAGCACCATGGCCTCCAGGGGGATGTCCTTTAATACTTCTCCCAACCCCGAATTTTTAAAGGTAACCACCCCGCCTATGCCCAGAAGAAAATCCAGCCCAATTATTTGCCTGGCTTCCTCCACGGTACCGGTAAAACAATGAAAGATCCCTTTGAGGCCTTTTCCCTTGTGGGAGGCAATGACCTCGATGGTTTCCCGGATGGCATTGCGGGTATGTAGCACCAGGGGAAGCCCGTACTGCAGGGCCCATCCAATCTGGCGCTCCAGGCTTTCATACTGTTGCCCCACAAAGGTCTGGTCCCAGTACAGATCAAGGCCTGCTTCCCCGATGGCGGCAAATTTCCGACGGGAAAGCATCTGCCCTATCACCTGCAATTCTTCTTCAAAATTTTCCTTAACCGAACAGGGATGAAGTCCTGCCATAGCGACACACTTTCCCGGAAATTGTGCCTCCAGCCGCAAGAGGGCCTCGCTGTGGGAGTAGTCAATGGCAGGCATATAGAATTTTCGTACCCCTACCTTTTCTGCCCGTTGAATTACTTCTTCCAGGTCGCTTGAGAAATCATCCAGATATAAATGGGTATGACTGTCAATTAAGTTCATGAGTTCAATTAAAAGGTATCATGATCGGTTAATGGAAAATTACACACTTCCAGGGATTTCAGGTGGATTTAAGCACCCCCATCAATTCATTTCCATGTGTCCCGGAAGCCCCCGCATAAGGGAGAGCGCCAGTCCGGCAGCATCATATTTAACCGGAATCACCTCCCGGTTCTTTCCGATTTTAGCGGCTCATTTATGCATATGAATAATGCATAATATTTTTTGAAAGGGCTCTTAACTCCCAAAAAGGCGGCTTTCAAAATGAATTAGTTACAACACATTATGATTTATGACAATTTATATTGCAGTTAAAAAAATGTTATGATTTGTTAAAAATAATTTCCTACCTTCATCCTAGTTTTCATAGGGTACGGATTAAAAACGGGCCTGGGTCTCTACCCCGGCCCAATTTTTTTTACCCCATAACATCAAACCGGTACCCTTGTTCGGAAAAATAGGCAAGCACCCTGGGCAAGGCATATTGCAGTCTGGGTAAGGCTTTCAGGCTGTCATGAAACACGATTACCGATCCCGGAACTGCATGCCTGATCACGTTTTGTGCACATTTTTCTCCCGTGATTCCCTTGTCAAAATCCCCGCTAAGTACATCCCACATTACTACTTTTAAGCCAAGGCCTTCATTTTGAATCAGCTGGACCTGAAAGCGGGTAACCTTCCCATAGGGGGGACGAAATAGCCGGGAATCTATCTGAAGGGACGCTTTACGAATATTTTCTATATAATTTTTATCGGAGACCTTCCACCCATTTAAATGGTCAAAAGTATGGTTGCCTACCCGGTGCCCTCCCTCTACTACCCTGCGGTAGGTATCAAAATTATCCCTGACATTCTTGCCGATACAAAAGAAAGTGGCCTTTGCCTGGTAGGCCGATAAGGTATCGAGTACGAAGGGGGTAGCCTCGGGATGAGGGCCATCGTCAAAGGTGAGATAGAGCACTTTTTCCTTTGTCTGCACTTTCCAAAGGCGATCAGGATACAATTTCCTAAGAAGCCATGGCGTTTTTACCAGATAAAACATCAGGAAAAATACTCCTTTTTTATTTAGATTAAACTCTGAGGCTCTCAATTCGTCCTATAAAATAATCAATTTATTAATTAAAACCCACTCTATGAGACTAAAAAACATGCTGATGATGGCATCAGTGAGCGTACTTGCACTGGGCAGTTTCTCCTGCAAAAAGAACAACCCGGCCAGTTCCTCCTCCACCACAGACCTTCAAACCACCACTACCCTCAGTGCTGATATGGCGGTATCCAGCAACCTGAACGCAGACGCTGAAAATATCCTGAATCAGGTCACGGTAGACAACAACCTTTCCGGAAATACCCCGACAGGGGTGAACGGGACGGCGGGTTATCTGCCTTCCTGTGCCACCGTGACCGTGACACCGGCCCAGGGCTTCCCCAAAGACATCACCATAGATTTTGGAACCAGCTGCACCTCTCCTTCCGGAATTGTGCGCAGTGGCATCATTCACATCAGCCTGAGTGATTCCCTGAGGAAAGCCGGAAGCGTGGCAGTAATGACCTTCAATAACTATTATGTCAGTGGTTTTAAAAAGGAAGGAACCATTACCTGGACCAACAATCGCCAGGATACTACCAATAGCTGGATTCGTACCTGCCAGGGCGGCAAGATCACCGCTCCGGACGGATCCTACTGGCTCCACAGCGGTACTGATACCGTAGTCCAGATCAGTGGAAACAATACCCCGAACAATATCACGGACAATGTATTCCTGACCACCGGATCCACCACGGTGACCAATGCTGCCGGGGTTTCCAGGACGGCTACCATCCTCACCCCGCTTGAAAAGCAGGTAGCCTGCGATAATATTGACAAAGGCAGTGTCAAAATCCAGGGCCCCAGCCACTATGCCATCATCGACTATGGCGATGGAACCTGTGACCGGCTGGCCACCCTGTCCATTGACGGAGGCACCCCGTTTCAGATCCTGCTTCGTTAAATAGAATTAAAACCCGATTTGATCATAGAAACCTGCATGAAATTCATGCAGGTTTTTTTGTGAAGTGGTTCCTTCTGCAACTCCCGAAACCTGCTCCGCTCCCGGATTCTTCCGCAATGACCGCTTACCTGTCCAGGTGAAATTTAAAACCATTTCATATCCGGCAATGCAAAAGGCCACCTCGCCCAAAACCAAGTCTTGGCAAACCTCTTTATCTTTACCTTATGGAAAAAGTCAGAGTACGATTTGCACCGAGTCCCACCGGGGGACTCCATGTGGGAGGGGTAAGGACCGCCCTTTTCAATTATTTATTTGCCCGGAAACACAAGGGAGATTTTATACTGAGGATCGAAGACACCGACCAGACCCGGTATGTGGAAGGGGCGGAGCAATATATTTTTGACTGCCTGAAGTGGTGTGGGATCTCACCGGATGAAAGTCCTGAAAATCCTGGTGAATACGGGCCATACCGGCAAAGTGAAAGAAAGCATCTCTACCGGAAATATGCAGAAGATCTGGTACGCAAAGGACATGCCTACTATGCCTTTGACACCCCGGAGGAAATTGAGGCCATGAGGGAAAAACTCAAATCAGAAGGCAAGGGCAATCAGCAGTACGGGTACGCCGTGCGGCACACCATGCGCAATTCCCTCACCCTTTCTGCAGAGGAAACCGAAGCCCTGCTGAAGATCAATTTCCCGCATGTCATCCGGATAAAAATGGAACCCAATGAGCTGGTAGTCTTTGAAGATGTGATCCGTGGCAGGATTGAAATGGATACCAGCAGCGTCGATGATAAGGTATTATTGAAGGCAGACGGAATGCCTACCTACCACCTGGCGGTGGTGGTCGATGACTACCTGATGAAAATCTCTCACGTCCTGCGCGGGGAAGAATGGCTTCCCAGTGCACCGGTACATATACAGCTATGGAAGTACCTGGGCTGGGGACACCAGATGCCCAAGTGGGCCCACCTTCCCCTGATCTTAAAACCCGACGGAAATGGAAAACTGAGCAAAAGAGACGGGGAGCGTCTTGGATTTCCGGTATTTGCCATGCACTGGACCGATCCCCGAACCCGTGAGACCGTAAAGGGGTTCCGGGAATTTGGATTTCTTCCCGAAGCCTTTCTCAACCTGCTGGCCCTGCTGGGCTGGAATAGCGGCACCGAACAGGAAATATTTTCACTGGAGGAGCTCACTGAACAGTTTTCGCTGGAACGGGTTCATTCCAGCGGAGCCAAATTTGACTTTGAAAAGGCCAAGTGGTTCAACCATGAGTGGATCAAAAGAACCCCTGCTTCCGGGTTATTGCCTCTGGTGACCGAAATATACCGGGAAAGGGGAATCGAAAATACGGAAGCCGAGAAGATGGCTTTTGTCATTGATCTTATAAAGGACCGCTGCACCCTGTTACCCGACTTCTGGGACCAGGGATATTATTTTTTCCAGAGACCGGGGTCCATAGATGTGACCCCGATAGTCTCCAAATGGAATGAAAAGAAGGATCTTTTTTTCAATGAACTGATCCGCACCCTGGAGGTAATGGACTTCTGGAATTCAGCCAACCTGGAACACGGGTTCAAGGAAATAGCCGCCGTCAACCAGCTGAAACCCGGTGAACTCATGTTACCTTTACGCATCATGCTGGTAGGTGGAAAATTTGGCCCGGGGGTCTTTGATATAGCCGCTGTCCTTGGCAGGGAAGAAACCATCGAAAGGATCAGGCAGGGGCTTGCCGAACTTCCTTAAGTACACTATTGCCAAATGAAATCGCAATAAAAATCGAAAACGGGTCCTGCAGATCCAGAAAAACAGGTTTGAATCATGAAGCAAAGACCAATCCGGGTATTGATCGCAAAAGTGGGACTCGACGGACATGACCGGGGAGCCAAAGTCATCGCGACTACGCTCAGGGATGCCGGGATGGAAGTGATTTATACCGGCCTGAGACAAACCCCTGAAATGGTAGTCAATACTGCCCTGCAGGAAGATGTGGATGCCATTGGGGTCAGTATTCTTTCCGGCGCACACAATACCGTCTTCCCCAAGATTTTGCATCTGATGAAGGAAAATGAAATGGACGACGTGCTGCTGACCGGAGGAGGAATCATTCCGGAAGATGAGATGCAGGCACTCCACGAACTGGGAGTGGGGAAACTTTTCCCTCCGGGAACTCCCACCCGGACTATCGCCGATTATATCACCGAATGGGTGCATACCCACCGGTCATTCTGATAGTGTGCCCTTTATTTTGTCACTCCTTTAAACTCTTTGACCATTATGGGTAATTATGCCACCCTTCTGACCAGCCTGGAAAACGGAATACTCACCGTATGGATCAACCGGCCCGAGAAACTCAATGCCCTTAACCGCCAGGTATTTGATGACCTGGAACTGCTGTTGCCAGAGATTTATTCGAACCCGGATATCGCAGCTGTCATCATAACCGGTCAGGGAGAAAAATCCTTTATCGCCGGAGCAGATATTTCAGAAATGCTCGAAATTCCTTCCGACGGAGGTGCCCGACTCG
>JAJXYG010000073.1 GCA_021780705.1 Bacteroidota bacterium | reverse complement strand
TTGCTACGCGCAGGCGTTGCCAAAACCATCCTGAAAACTCGGCTATGTATTGTACTTTGAATCACTAGTCAGGGTTAAATACCCCGTCAGCTCGGCTAGCGGAGTAGTTTATGGGCAGACAAATTGGTATGGGCAAGGGGCACTTCGGTAGCCTTGAGCTACCTGTATAATATCATGATAATGGCAGCGATGACTAGACCCGTGCAGAAGGATTCTCTAAAATTCTTCCCTATAACAATTTACCCGCAAGGGTGTTTCGGGTCATGGGCAACCCGCCAGCCCGAAGTCTAAATTACGATATTGATCATTTTGTTTTTAATATAGAGGACCTTCTTCGGGGGCTTTCCTTCGATCCATTTTTGTACTACCTCATTGCCAAGTACCTTCTCTTCGACTTCCTGCTGGCTGGCAGCCAGAGGCAGGGTGAGGGTGGTACGCAATTTTCCATTTATGGAAACCGGGTATTCTTTTTCGGATTCGACCAGGAACCTGGTTTCCAGGACGGGGAAGGAGGCATCCAGGATGGTTTGACTGTGACCCAGGGAGTGATATAGTTCTTCGGCAATATGCGGAGCATAGGGGGTCAGCAGGATCAGCAGGGGTTCGAGTATCTCTTTTTTATGACATTTCAGATCGGTAAGTTCGTTTACGCATACCATGAAGGCACTTACCGCGGTATTAAAGGAAAAGCGCTCGGTATCCTCTTCAATCTTTTTGATGGCCTTATGAAGCACCTTCCATTCGGGGTCCGCTGGTTTCTCCTCATTCCAGATCTTTCCCTTCACCTCATCAAAAAACAGGCGCCACAACTTCTTCAAGAATCGGTGCACCCCTTCAATTCCCTTGGTATCCCAGGGTTTGCTTTGCTCCACCGGACCCAGGAACATCTCGTACATCCTGAAAGTATCTGCCCCGTATCTCTCGATGAGGTCATTGGGGTTAACCGTGTTATACTTGGATTTGGACATCTTTTCCACTTCAGTCCGGCATATAAATTTTCCATCTTCTTCGGTGATAAAGATTCCATTTTCGAATTCCGGTTTCCATTTTCGGAGCGCCTCAATCTGTAACTCTACCCCGTCCACCCGGTTGACATCCACGTGCAGAGCAGTAAAACTGCAGGAGTACCCCGCGCCGGCCTCTTTCCCAAAATAATCAGGGGCCGCTTTCCGGATGGCTTCCGCCAGGTAATCCACCGGCAGGCTTCCTGTGGCAATCTGGTCTGCCAGGATACTGGAGACAAAGACGCTGGGCGCCCCCGAAAGGGACAAGTCCTGAAACTGGGCCCTGTACACAAAGCGGCTGCTGCCCTGAATCATTCCCTGGTTCACCAGTTTTTTATAAGGTTCTTCAAAGCCGATAAGGCCCAGGTCAAAGAGCACCTTGGTCCACATGCGGCTATAAAGCAGGTGTCCCACCGCGTGTTCGGTTCCTCCGACATATACATCCACCTGGTTCCAATAGTCCAGGGCCTTTCTGCCGGCAAATTCCTGCTCATTATGCGGATCCGTATACCGCAAAAAATACCAGGAAGATCCTGCATATCCAGGCATGGTGTTCGTTTCACGGGTATCCCCGCCCGGCAGTTGCACCCAGTCGGTTATGTTGGCAAGGGGTCCCTGGCCTTCCGGGCCCGGCTGGTAATTTTCCACATGGGGCAACAGGACCGGCAATTCCGTATCGGCCAGTGGATAGGCCACCCCCTGGTGGTACCGGATCGGGAATGGTTCCCCCCAGTAACGCTGGCGGCTAAATCCCGCGTCCCGCATTTTGTAGTTCACCTTTCTTTTGCCAATACCTTCCTGCTCAATTTTATTCAGTACCACATCAATGGCTTCGGTCATCCTGATACCATCCAGGAATCCGGAATGGGTGAGGGTGGCTTCCTTGGTGGGATTGGCCTGTGTACCCTCAAAATAGGAGCCGATGATATTGGTAACAGGTATCTGGAAATGGGTGGCAAAATCAAAATCACGCTGATCCCCACAGGGCACGGCCATAATGGCTCCGGTGCCATAACCCGCCAGCACATACTCGGCAATCCAGACCGGTATGGGTTTTTGGGTAAAGGGGTTCAGGGCATAGGCTCCCGTGAAGCAACCGGTCACCTGCTTTACCTCCGCCATCCTTTCGCGGTCGCTGCGGCTTTTGACATAAGTAAGATAGGCCTCGATTGCTGCTTTCTGCGCCTCGGTAGTGATCTGGGCAACCAGTTCATGTTCCGGGGCCAGGACCATGAAATCCACCCCGAATATAGTATCGGGCCGGGTGGTATATACCAGGAGGTGCGCATCTGCGCCATCGATTTTGAATGCGATTTCCGCCCCCTCACTTCTTCCGATCCAGTTTCGCTGCATCTCTTTCATCGCCTCCGAGAAATTGACTGTGTCCAGGCCCTCCAGCAATCTTTGGGCGTAATCGGTAATGCGCAGGTACCATTGCCTCATTTTCTTCTTGACCACCGGATGGCCTCCCCGCTCACTCAGCCCGTTGATCACTTCATCATTGGCCAGCACCGTACCAAGGGCTTCGCACCAATTGACCTCTCCATAGGCGGCATAGGCCAGGCGGTATTCCATCAGTACTTCCTGTTGTTCCTTTTCAGAAAAGGCCTTCCATTGGGCCGCACTAAAGCGGATCCTGGTATCCCTTTGACCGAAATCGGGCTGGTTTCCGGATTGGGCAAATTTTTCAATCAATGCTTCGATGGGCCGGGCCTTGTGCTGCCGGTGGTCATACCAGCTGTGAAAAAGTTTGAGAAATATCCATTGGGTCCATTTGTAATAATGCGGATCACTGGTCCTGACTTCCCTGCTCCAATCGAAGCAAAATCCAATATTGTCCAGTTGCTGGCGAAAAGTGGTAATGTTTTTTTCAGTCGTAACTGCAGGGTGCTGGCCGGTCTCCAGGGCATACTGTTCGGCAGGAAGTCCAAAGCTGTCATAGCCCATCGGGTGCAGGACATTAAACCCCTTCAGCCTTTTGAAGCGCGCAAAAATGTCGCTGGCAATGTACCCCAGGGGGTGACCCACATGAAGACCCGCACCGCTGGGATAGGGAAACATGTCCAGTACATAAAACTTGGGCCGGTCACTTTCATTGCGTACCTGGTATACCCCGGTCTCATTCCAGCGCTGCTGCCACTTTTTTTCTATTTCCGTAAATTGATATTCCATTTAATTGGGTTATATGTGGTTTATAGGGAACCGGGTTGGAAAATCCAGCCAATTTCCCTGATTCCGTGCGTCCGGATCCATTTCAGTAAAACTAGGGGACTTGTGGTTTACCCGAATACTGATTCGTGGAATCTTCCTTATTCCAATGCAATCAAGGGTGGGTTCACCCCCATTTTGCCCAAAAATACTAAACCTCCCCAAAACCTGGGAAAAACCCTCAGACCGGAATCCTGCCGCTGCCCCCGGGGGTTTCCGTAATCCGGCCAGACGGCCTCGGGTCCCTGACACCAGCGGCCGGAATTGTGAAAGAATTGTTATTGATAGGGAGATTGTTGCCGTATTCCAACCGGAATTCTACATTAGCAGGATGCCATTTCACAGGAAGTGTCGGAGCGGCCAAAATCCTTTATTTTTGCCGATAGCAACAGAAACCAAGATTCATTTTATTTTCGTCTAACGCGTATGTCTCAGATCGGAAAAGCTTCAGCCAAACGGGGGAAACCCTCTTATGTGTATGCCATTATTGGGGTGTCGCTGGTATTGTTCCTGTTTGGAGTGGTGGGTTGGATCTTTCTGAATATCAAGAAGACCGGAGATTATTTCAAGGAAAATATTCAATTGCACGCGTACCTCTACCGGACTTCAAGTTCCAAACAAATCGATTCTGTCAAGAACTTCATAGACAGCCTGCCTTATGCGGTCAACGTGCATTATACAACCCGGGAGGAAGCTATCGAAAAATACAACCAGGAAAACGATACGCTTTGGAAGAAACTGGCGATCAATAACCCGTTGCCGGAAAGTATTGACTTCTATGTGAAAGCCAATTACGTGGATAAGGACAGTCTCAGCAAAATAGAAAACGATTTGCGCTCGACCTTCCCTACTGTGGTCTCTGAATTTCAAACCCCCAAGGCTACCGTGGCCGGGGTGAGCCAGTTTGTGAAAACCAGCACCATTGTATTGCTGGTAGTGGCAATCATACTTTCCCTCCTGGTCATTGTATCCATTGACAATACCATCAGGCTGGCCATGTACAGCAACCGGTTCCTGATCAAAACGATGCAGATGGTGGGCGCGACCCGGGGCTTCATTGCCCGGCCGCTCGATGGGAGGGCGCTGATCAACGGGCTGATTGCTTCCGGAATTGCGATCGGACTGATGGTGGGATTTATCACCCTTTCCGAGAAATTTGTGCCCTATCTGAGGTTGCTGCACGATACACGCAACATGATGCTGATTTTTGCAGGGATCATCCTGCTGGGGCTTTCCATCACCCTGATCAGTACCCACCGTTCAGTAGTGAAATACCTTAAGATGAAACTGGATGATCTTTATTAATACATGAAATCGATTTTTATAAAAGAATACAGCAATGAAAACACAACCCATCACCAAGGCTACCCCTGCAGCTCAAAAAGCCCCGGTGGCCCAAGCACCTGCCAAACCTCAGCCCGACTTTCTTTTCGGGAAAGAAAATTATAAATGGATGATCATTGGGGCGGTGATCCTGGCCCTGGGATTTTTCCTGATGGCGGGAGGGAAGAGCCCCGATCCCAATGTGTTCAATGATAATGTGATATACAGCCCCGTGAGGATTACGGTGGCCCCTATACTGATTATAGCGGGATTTGTAGTGGAGATATTCGCCATTATGAAAAAACCCAAGTAAATCCAATCAAATTATTGCGGGCGGTAGAATTTTCACCGCCCGTTTTTGTGTATTTTCCTGTTAATTTGTGATTCAACTACACCTGCCATGACCCTATTTCAGACTATCGTAATCGGAATAATCGAAGGGATTACCGAATTCATTCCCATTTCTTCCACGGGGCATATGATCATCGCCGAAAAGATTCTGAAGATGAGCGACAATGAATTCAATACGGTGTTCACGGTAGCCATTCAGCTCGGCGCCATCCTCTCGGTGGTAGTACTTTATTGGAAAAAGTTCTTTGATTTTTCAAGGTGGCAGTTTTATGTGAAACTTATCGTGGCCGTAATTCCGGCCCTGATCCTGGGATTATTGTTTTCCTCCCTGATTGACAGCCTGCTTGAGAGCTCACTGACGGTGGCCATCACCATGCTTGCAGGAGGGGTGGTACTCATCTTTGTCGATAATTTCTTCAAGAACCCCACCATACATGATGAAAAGGAAGTCAGTTATGCCCGCGGATTTATTATTGGCATCTGGCAGTGTATTGCGATGATCCCTGGAGTGAGCCGCAGTGCCGCATCCATAATCGGGGGAATGCAGCAAAAGCTGACCCGAAGTGCCTCAGCGGAATTTTCTTTCTTTTTGGCCGTACCTACCATGTTTGCGGCTACTGCCTATAAAATATTCAAATACCTCAGAACCAGCGGCAGCTTTACCTCGAGCCAGATGGAAGCCCTGGTGATCGGAAATCTGGTGGCCTTTGTGGTGGCTTTGCTGGCCATCAAGTTTTTTATTACCATGCTTAAAAAACATGGCTTCAAGGTATGGGGGGTCTACCGGACGGTGGTAGGGGCTGTACTTCTCGTGCTCATACTGGCCGGATACCTGAACGGGTAATCTGCTGCCTGCCTTCCTGCCCCACTGCCTGAAAAGAATCAGGGATTGGGCGCTTTGCGGACAAATTTTGGTAATTTGGACGCTCTTACCATCAATTATGCAAACAGCATCCAAAAAGGTGATCAATGGCTGGGCCATGTACGATTGGGCCAATTCCGTCTATTCCCTGGTAATTACCTCTTCCATCTTCCCGGCTTATTATGCAAGCGTGACCGAAGGAAAGCATATCCGGTATATGGGAAGGACATTCGACCAACCCTCTGCCCTGTATAATTATGCCGTGGCATTCTCCTTTATGATCGTAGCGGTATTTTCTCCCCTGCTCTCCTCCATTGCGGATTCCTTCGGGAATAAAAAGGGGTTCATGCAGTTTTTTTGCTACCTCGGGTCGATCAGTTGCTGTGCCATGTATTTTTTCCACCGCACGAACCCTCAATTGGGAGTAGATCTTTTTATTCTGGCATCGGTGGGTTTTGGGGGCAGCCTGGTATTCTACAATGCCTTTCTGCCCGAGATCGCTGAAGTGAAGGACCAGGACAAGGTAAGTGCCAAAGGTTTTGCACTGGGTTATATTGGCAGTGTGCTGCTGCTTCTTTTCTGCCTCATCCTGGTAACCAAGCCGGCCCTTTTCGGGGTGGCCACCACCGACAAGGCTATACAGATTTCCTTCCTGCTTACCGGAATATGGTGGATGGGATTTGCCCAGTTTACCTTTGCGGTCCTTCCCAAAACGACTCCCAATCCGGTTTCCAAAAGCCATAATTTTCTGACCAAAGGATATGCGGAACTTCGTAAGGTATGGAAAGAACTGAAAGACCAGAAAGTACTCAAGCGGTTTTTGATTGCCTTTTTCTTCCTCGGTATGGGGGTGGAAACGGTGATGTATTCCGCTGCGCTTTTTGCCAAGCAGGAAATCTTTCCCGATACGGGGAATGCTGAAACGGATGCCAGCAATGCCGGAAAGCTGATGGCTACCATCCTGATCATTCAGCTGGTCGCCATAGCAGGATCCTACCTGTTTGCCTACTTTTCCGGAAAAATCGGCAACATCAAGGTACTCATGGTGGGAGTTTTGATATGGATTGCCATATGCGTCTCGGCCTATTATGTATATACCCCCATGGAATTTTATGTGCTGGCAGCAGTCGTGGGCCTGGTCATGGGAGGGATTCAGTCGCTATCCCGCTCTACCTATTCCAAGCTGATGCCGCCAACCCGGGATACCGCTTCCTATTTCAGTTTTTATGATGTATGTGACAAGGTCAGTACGGTGATCGGTACAGCTACCTTCGGACTGGTTACCGAGGGACTGGGGGGAATGAGAAACGCAGTCCTTTTCCTGATGACCTATTTTTTGATTTCCTTTATTATATTCATATTTATTCCAAAACGCCAAATGGAGTGGCAGCCGGCTTAATTCATTATGCAATTATATACCATCAACGCAGGATATTTCAAATTGGATGGGGGAGCCATGTTCGGAGTAGTACCCAAAAGCATCTGGTCAAAACTCAATCCTTCCGATGAGCACAACATGTGTAACTGGGCCCTGCGCTGCCTTCTGATTGAATCTGAAGGCAGGCTGATCCTGGTAGACAACGGAATGGGCGACAAACAGGACTCAAAATTTTTCAGTCATTATTATCTCAATGGCACCGATACCCTGGACGGGTCACTGGCCCGGCATGGATTTACCAGGGAGGATATCACCGATGTATTCCTCACCCACCTGCACTTCGACCATTGCGGTGGTTCGATTATGCGTCAGGGAGATCAACTGGTGCCTGCTTTTCCCAATGCCATCTTTTGGAGCAATGAAAAACACTGGCAATGGGCGGTCACACCCAATGACCGGGAAAAGGCCAGCTTCCTGAAGGAAAACATTCTTCCCATCCGGGAAAGTGGCCAATTGCAATTTGTGGATACGACGCAGGGAATTGAATTTGCCCGGGATTTTTCCATCCGGTTTGTCAATGGCCATACGGAATCCATGATGCTTCCCCAACTGAAATACAAGGGAAGAACCCTGGTCTATATGGCAGACCTGATTCCTTCACTTTCCCATGTCCCGATCCCCTATGTGATGGCCTATGATACCCGGCCATTGGATACGATGGTGGAAAAAAAGGAATTCCTGGAGGAAGCGGTACAGGGAGACTACCTCCTGTTTTTCGAGCATGATCCGGTCGTGGAAGTTTGCAGCCTGCAGATGACGGAAAGGGGGGTACGAAGCAAGGAGGTGCTCCGGCTGGAAGACTTGTAAAATTCTGACGGAATTAAAAATAAAAATGAAAAAATTGTTGGTTTTTATTTTGGCAATCTGCCTGGGATTGATCGTCTATTATTTTATCAAGGAACAGATCAAGAGAATCACCCTGTCTCATTTTGAAGACAATGTCCTTTCTGCTACCTACCTGGTCACCGGAATCAGCTTCCTGCTGCTCGGACGAATCAAATACCTGGAAAACAAAAAGAAAAAATAGGCAGCGGTCTTCTCAGCGAAAACTGATCAGGGAAGTAAGCGGGTATCGCAGATCGCGGTATCCCATCATGTCCATTTTAATGGAACCTACCGAAATGGGACTTTCCGCCCGGAGCAACAGGTGATTGGGGTCGTCACTGATCCAGACATTCATCTGCTCACCGCCCTGGAAAATGGATCCTTTGATCAGCAGCGGCTTGAATTTGATGGCCCTGAATTTTCCATAACGGGTTTTGATATTTTCCTTGCCTTCATAACGCAGGTAAAGATGGTAGGTCTGGTTGTCGAGGAACATGTCAAAGGGAATCTTGTCCCCGGGCTTGTACTTGTTGAAGTCAATATTGCGCGCGTAATAGGTGGCACTTATGACATCCTGGATGCAATAATCGACCTTATACACCCCCTTGACACTTACTGCAGTGCCTGCTTCATGGTTGAAGGTGACATTGTCATAAAACTTGACCCCGCCTTCGTCCACGTTCCGGATGAACTTGAGCGGAAGCATGGTGGCAGTATCAATATAGGTCTCATAGCGGTCCCTTACCCGGTAAAAATTGTCAAAAAAGGGAAAGGTCTTTCCGGTACCCACGCAATGGTATACGGTCTTGCCGTTAAATTTCTCCAGAGTGGTGGAAAAAACCGCTTCCCCGGCACCTACATACATTCCCAGGGTGGTATAATACACCCGCATCGTCACCACCTCACCAGGCTTAAACGCCGTGTTGGTGATGCCACAAAATTCATCTCCGGCTCTGGTTGAAAAAGAAAGAAGTAATATGAGTAAAGTGGTGATCGCTTTCAAACTTGGTTATTTGTCTTTAAAAAATTTTACGTTCAGAATCAGCAAACTTCCCGCTAGTGCCGGGATGAACAGGTTAATCATCCATATGCCAAAGGTAGTGCCGATGATACCAATGGTATTGGCACTGTAAAACCCCAGCAACTCCACGCTGAACTTTCCCCTGATACCCAGATCTGCTATTGCAAATGAGGGTACAATTGCCAAAACTAAAAAAAGTATGGTGATTATCCAGAATGCGCTCATCCAGGGAATGGCCACCTGCAGGACATGCAACATTAATATATACTGTAAGACGAAGACAATATAGCGAAGGAAAGAAAGAAAAAGTAACCTTAACAATAATTTGGCATCAAAGTGATCCAGTACACTGATATACTGCACCACCTTCCCGGAGGCGGGAATCTTTTCCACCAGCCGGATGAGCCAGGAAAGCCTGAAAAAGAACAATAGCAGGAGCAGGGTGATGATGACGCTGAGATAAAGGAGGATCCGGAGCCAGAAATCGGGCAGCCCCATCAGGGTAACTTCCCCGGCACCCTGAAAGAAAAGCATATAGGTGAGTCCCATGCATCCCAACAGCAGGGTGATGATCAGCTGGCTGATGCTTCCTGCAATCGAAAGGGAAATGGCCTTGATCCGGTTTCCGGTTTCGACATAAATGATCCGCCCCCCGTATTCCCCCATCCGGTTCGGCGTATTCAGGGAAAGGGTAATCCCGCTGAGTACCGATTTAAAGGCCCTCAAAAAAGAAAAGGATTGGATGGTGCTGACCAGTAACTGCCATTTTTTGGCCTCAAAACCCCAGTTCAAAAAGCTCAACCCCACCACCAGCCAAAAAATCGGCGCTTCCTTTCCAAACGGAACCGAACGAATCAAGGATAGGGAATGCTGGAGATTGGGTTGTTGTCTTACCTGCTGATAAAGGGAGTAAAACAACCAAACCCCCAACAAAGGAGCAATAATAAATTTGAATATTATTTTGATATTTTTGCCAGAGACCGTCATTCAGCTGCAAGCCGGAATTGCCAGAATTTTAAAAAGTGGACAATGGGTTGTGGTAGTCAAAATTAGCCTTCAATTGCATAAAAATTCAAAAATCATTTTGGGGATTGACCCCGGTACCCTTTTAATGGGCTTTGGAATTATTGAAGTGTCCGAATCCGGACTCTCCCTGATCCAGATGGATGCACTCAAGCTGTCCGCCAAAAAGGATGCCTATGAGCGGCTGAAACTGATTCATGAGAAGGTCAGCCAGCTGGTCATACAGTACCGGCCGCAGGCCCT
>JAJXYG010000110.1 GCA_021780705.1 Bacteroidota bacterium | reverse complement strand
TCACCGTAAACGAACTGAAGTTTTATCTCGAAGCAAAAGTGCCCGAACTGACCCGTAAATTCCATGGCAGCCCGCAGTACCCGAGGAGTTATGGAGTGGGACTTGATTTTCCATTGATCAGGGTAAAATGAGCAGAAAACCTTTTGGAAAAATAACCGTGGAAAAATACCTGGCTGATGTAAACAAAAAAGCCTCCTGAATAATGAGGCTTTTTCTGTGATCCCGCTGGGACTCGAACCCAGGGCCCATACATTAAAAGTGTATTGCTCTACCAACTGAGCTACGGAATCAGGCGTTTTTTTGGGAGTGCAAAAATAAGGTAAAAAGGTTCCCCTACAAATTTTTTAAATAAGTTATTTCGTATTGAAATCCACCCCTAAAATTATCATTTTAATTACACCGCCATCTCTTTTATTTTTGTAAATATTAAATATTTAGCATGTTGAATGGTAAAATCGTCGTAATTACCGGTGGTAGCGATGGAATCGGAAAGGCTTTGGTGGAACTATACCTAAAAAAAGGCGCCAGGGTGGCCACTTGTGGTCGAAGCAAGGAAAAATTGGGACGATTAAAAGCGTCATATAACCCGGAGCAGCTTCTGGCGATTGAGGCTGATGTGAGCAGAAAAGAAGATTGTGAAAGATTTGTCCAATCCGTTATTTCCCAGTGGGGGGGGATTGATATCCTGATCAATAATGCGGGAATTTCCATGAGGGCACTTTTTAGAGACACGGAATTTGAGACATTGAGAAGGGTTATGGAGGTCAATTTTTGGGGAACGGTATACTGCACCAAATATGCCCTCGATAGCCTTTTAGACAGAAAAGGCAGTATAGTGGCAGTATCTTCGATAGCCGGTTTCCGGGGTTTGCCGGGCAGGAGTGGATATAGCGCCAGCAAGTACGCAATGAATGGATGGATGGAGTCGCTTAGAACAGAATTATTGGATAGTGGGGTGAATGTCCTTTGGGTCTGTCCCGGTTTCACCACTTCCAATATTCGGAATGCAGCTTTGAACAAGGATGCCCAACCCCAGGGGGAATCTCCCATGGATGAATCCAAGATGATGAGTGCCCAGGAATGTGCGCAAAGAATCGCCGATGCAGTTGAAAAGAGGAGAAGGACGCTCGTGTTGACCTTTACGGGGAAAAGAACGGTATGGATGAATAAATTGATCCCCGGGTTGACTGACAAACTGGTGAGAAAATTTTTCTTTAAAGATGGAATTCTGGTTCAGTAAGCACGCAGATAATCCCTGAATTTAATTACCTTTTAGCCTTCAGCATAGCAAACCACTTTGGCATGTCCATAATTACCCTTACTTCTGATATTGGCCGGCAGGATTTTCTGACGGGTGCACTTAAAGGGAAATTATTGCATGTCAATCCTGACTTCAATATTGTGGATATATCCCATGAACTTTCGCCATTCAATTATCCACAAGCGGCCTATGTGTGCCGCAATGCCATCCGGAATTTTCCTCCTGATACCTTCCATATCGTACTGGTGAACCTCTTTGACAAGAAGCCCGATCATCTTCTGATGATTCGTCATGGGGATCAATACATTGGTTGTGGAGATAATGGCCTAATTACCATGATCCTGGAGGAAGTGCCCGAAAGGATAATTGCCCTTCCCCTAAAGCCTTCGGAAAGGAAGAATGCCTTGTATTGTGCTTCGGTTTTTGCCACGGCCTATGACCGGATTCTAAAGGGAATACCCTTTGAGGAGGTAGGGGATGACAGCATCTCCATAGAGGTGAAAAACCCGCTGAGACCGCTGCTTGGACAACAGTTCATGGAAGGGCAGATCATCTTCATAGACAATTTTGAAAATGTCATTATTAACATTACTAAGGAAGAATTTGAAGAGCAGCGCAGGGGACGAAGCTTTAAAATCGTATTCAAGCGAGATGAAATCATAGAAAAGATCAGTGAAACTTATGCCGATGTCCCCGAGAGCGAGAAACTGGCCCTGTTTAATTCGGCCAATTATCTGGAAATTGCGATCAATAAGGGAAATGCAGCCGGACTGTTTGGGTTGGAAGGCTATACGGAGAATCTGAATACCCAAACCCAATATGTGCAGAACAAGTTGCTTTATCAGACCGTAAAGATCTATTTCGAATAGTCCCCGCCTGGATAGGACCAGGTAAAATTCCATCCAATCATGAGGAGAAGAAACTTTCTTAGAATTTCTACCTGGTCCCTTGCGGGCTTAATACTGAGCGACTTTGCACCAGGACCGGATCCGAGGAAAACGCACCGGATCCAGATGCCGGACCGGGTGGAAGTCTCCACTGAAAATAAGACCTACATCCTATCCAAAAGAGGCCCTGCTCTTTTTGAATACAGGGACATCACCGTGGAACTTAAAAATGAGGAAGGTTCAGTGGAAATATGGGTCCAGGCGCCAGCCAGCAAACTGGAAGAAATCAGGATATTCTGGAATCACCAGACCCCAAAAGGGGGACGCATTCTGGGCGATGCCTGGGAGCGCATGTATGGGGAAGGGAAGTGGTCCGGTATGGAACCAAG
>JAJXYG010000221.1 GCA_021780705.1 Bacteroidota bacterium | reverse complement strand
TCCGATCTATTACCGGAGAGATCATCATGGAAGAATTCAATTTACCCCCCTGCAGGCAGGTGGGTGAAATCAAAACAGCAGTGAGGGAAGCCATCCTTGATGGGATAATCCCCAACGAATATGAAGCTGCATATGAATATATGCAGAAAATCGCCGCTGAATTGGGCATACAGAGAAAAATTAATAGTTAAAAAGGGCAGGAACAAAGAATTGAAGCCCAAAATTCCTCACTAAATATTAATTTCGTGGCATGGCAATCCTGAAGTTTAGAATATATTGGGAAGATGATGACAGTGTCTACCGGGACCTAGCAATTAGACATGGACAGACCTTTTTTGAATTGCACCTGGCAATACTGAAGTGCTTTGAATTTGATAACAAGCACAGTGCTACCTTTTACCGCAGTAATGACAAATGGCAGCGGGGAAAGGAAATCACCCTAGAAAAATATGACAAAACCTACCGGGCGGAACCATTGTATATGAAGGAATGTACGATAGGTTCAGAGGTCCGTGACCCGAACCAGAAATTTATTTATGTTTATGATTTCCACAAAAACTGGACTTTCCTGGTGGAGTTGATCCATATCGATAGGGATGGGGATGAAGAAAAGACATATCCTGCCTGTGTTCGTTCGGAGGGGATCGGTCCGAGCCAGTATGGAACCAAGGGCCTTATCAATGAAAAGCTTGCAGAAATAGAAGAAAAATATGACCTCAATACTTCGGTGATGGGGGATGGATTCAGTGAAGAAGGAGAAGCCGACCAGGAGGGTGACTTGGAAGCAGATACCGAAGGAGCTTCCCAGGATGAAATCTGACCTGAGCTGAAAATAGGTTCTCTACAAACCTATCAAAAATGCCATGCAGACAAAGAAATGTATTGTTATTACCGGCCCTACAGCTTCGGGGAAAACCGACCTGGCCGTGGAGATTGCCTTAAAGCACCACACCGAAATTCTTTCAGCGGACAGCCGCCAGTGTTATAAAGAGCTGGATATCGGGGTAGCCAGACCTTCCGCAGACCAGCTAAGTGCAGTATCCCATCATTTTATTGGTTCCCATTCCATTCATGAGGAAGTAAATTCCAAAACCTTTGAACAGTACGGCCTACAGGAACTGGAAGCAATCTTTCGGGAAAAGGAAGTCGCCGTAGTGGTTGGGGGCACAGGTCTATACTTAAAAGCCCTCTTTCAGGGTCTTGATGAGGTGCCTGTAGTGGATCCCGCAATCAGGGAAGACCTCATCGCCCACTACCGGGAAAAGGGACTTCAATGGCTGCAGGAAGAAATCAGGAGCCATGATCCGCTGTTTTTTTCCAAAGGAGAAATCCAGAATCCTCAACGGGTGATGAGGGCGCTGGAAGTGGTCCGATCCTCCGGAATCTCTATTCTGGAATTTCAGACCGGGAAAAAGCTGCAGCGGGATTTTGAAGTGGAGCAGATCTTCCTGGACATCCCCAGAGAGGAATTGTATCAAAGGATTAATCGCCGGGTGGACCTGATGATGGATGCCGGATTATTGGCAGAGGCTGAAGGGCTCTATTCCTTTCGGCATCTCAATGCACTTCGGACAGTCGGATACCAGGAATTATTTGAGTATATGGAAGGAAGATCCTCCCTGGAAAAAGCGGTGGAGTCTATTAAGATCAATACGCGTCATTACGCCAAAAGGCAAATTACGTGGTTCAGGAAATTCCGGCTTGACTAAATGCGCGCTTTGCCTTTGGTCTCGGTATGATGTAAGGCGTGCCCCCATATTGCGGAAATCTTCAAGATTTATGCATTTGAAATCAGTCTGCCCGGATCGTCACTGTTATAGTCAAATCCAGGGCCTTTGTTGTGGGGCGTCTCATCATCCCGTAAAGGGTGAAAGTAAGGGTGGAACCCTTAAGGTAAGAGATCAGTTCCGGGCCCGATGTGGGGGTTTCCGTATAGTCCGAAGATGGGTTGTCGGGAAAACCTAAGTCAAAAAGATTGACCGGGTTGTTATTGGTATTGGATACCAGCGTTACCAGGGCACTGTCAAAGTTGGCAAGATTGTTCAGGGAATCAGAATTGGAGATATGGATAAGGACCTGCTTCACCTTCACGGAATTTACCGCGCCTGCGCCAAAGAGCCCGGCGGTGCTGGCCCGGACTGCGCTGTCCAGGTTGAAACTATACGAATAGGTGCCCACCTCGAGTTCATAAGAAGTTACTACCGGTACAGCAGGCACCGTTACACTTAATGAGGCTACCGTGATATCCGTACCCCCAAAAACTGTTTTGATGACCTTTTTGCAGGAACTCAGGCCTTGTCCTATTAAAAGGACTCCTGCAGATAGGAGGATCATTTTTTTCATGGGGTTCAAGTAAAGGTTGAATTTAGCAAATTCTTTTCAACAATTATAATGTCTGCATGTTCAAAGGAAAAATGCCGCAATTTCCTGCCTGGCTCGGACCAAGAGGCAAGTTTCAAGTGCAGGATTTCCTGCAACGAAGGATAGACCTATTATTTGGAATAATCTCTCCTTTCGTTAATTAGAACTTGAAGCCCATGGTGGCGATGATATTGCCATTTCTAGATTTCAAATAAGCCGGGGTATTAGGCTTGTCCTGCAACAGATAAGGGTAATTGATGTCTTTATTCAGGGTATATACATAGGTGAGGTCCAGGAAAATCCCCCTATTTCTATAACCCAGGCCTCCGCTCAGTTTGAATATATTGGCCTGCTGGTTCTGGTAAGGGTTTCCATAAAATGCACCTCCAATTCTGAACATATAGGTATTGAACTTGAGTTCCCCCCCGAGCCTGACATTGATATTATTGCGGTAGAGATTTCGGGTGACCCTGGTGAGGGCTGAATAGTAATGTACTGCCGCGGTATCATTGACATCATAGGCGGAGAAGGACATTCCCTTGTAGTTGACATATTCGATATCGGCAGTAACAAAGCCGTGTTCATTTTGCACGTTCTCCACTTCATTGACAACCCAGGAGCCACCCAGGCTGACCTTAAAGGGGGTCGTAAGGTTGTATTTGGATTCCAGGAGCTGGTTATTATTTAGATCCAGGGAACTTTGCTGTTTGACCCCTGCGCCCCCGTACCCTTCCATATCGGTGGAGATTTGAACAGAATACTGGTCAGTAAGTTCATAGATAGTAGGGGTTTGAAAGACCAATCCCAATTGCAAATTATGTACAGGTTTGTAGATGGCACCCAGTTTCGAAGCTATCCCGATCCCCTTGGTATTCAGGGTTTCGTTGACGGTAAAATAGTTGAAGTTGTTATTGGGATTTCCGGAGGCATCACTTTCCATATACTGGCCATCGCGGTTGTATTTGAGGAAAGGAAAACTTACCGAAGCTCCGAAATAGAGCTTCCCCTTGAGGTTAAATCCTCCTCCCAGGGAAATATCAGTGATTCCTCCCGAAGTATTAATATTATTACGCTGAATCAGTCCATAAGATGGGTTGGCCAGAGTCTTGTATCCTGCCAGGGAGCCATTGGAGCCCTGCAAGGTATCAATGAGGTAGGTATTGAAGGCTTCGCTTGCTCCAAAGGGAAAGTTAGTGGCTGCCTGGTTGGGGTCCGTCACATTGTTATTGACCAGGGTCTCCAGGTATTGCTCTGAATAGGAGCTCTGGTGATTGGTGCCGGTATAGAACAAGTGCTGCCCAAAATCAGCGATTCTGCTGGCCCCGAAGGCAAAGGCAAAATTTCGGATCCTTCTTCCTGCTGCAGGTGAGGAAAAAACAAAGCCGCTGGATCCCAATTTGAAGTTATTGCTCTTGGCGGAGGAAGGGGTAGCCAAATAATCAGTACTCATATTTTTCAGCGCAATTCCCGGGGTCAGTACAAATTCACCAGTCTGATAAAAGCCCAAACCAGCCGGGTTGAGAAAAAGGGAGGAAAACTCTCCTCCAAGAGACACGCCAGCCCCGCCTATTGCCTGATTGCGGGCGGTTCCGTTTTGGGTGAGCCATGAGTACCTGAGTGCATCGGCTGGCTCCTGGGCCCTGGCAGTCAGCATACCAAAGACCAGCAAACCTGACAAACCTATTGATTTCCATTCCATTAGTTCTTTCTTTTTTGGGTACGATTTTAGTCCATGTGTGCCTCTGTCTCCTGCACAGAGGTCTAGGATAGACCAGGGTTGGATAAATTCCTATTCCTTACCTCCTGAAGGTCCTGACCGGAGCGCTTCCTCCTGAAGAAGAATTTCCGCCGCCGCCACCGCCGTAATTGGTTTGGGCCGGGGGTGAAAAAGTCCGGGTGTCCGGGGGGGTGTAGGTCCGGTTAGTGGGAGGGGAATAGGTCCTGTTGGAATTGGAGGGATTTAAATTGTTATTGTAAAAGGTCCTGCTATTTGCCTGGTTGTTCCTGACCGGGGTAGTCGTTCTGAAAGAGGAGAAAAAGCGCCTGAACACAGACCGGTTCTGCCTCTGGGGAGCTGCCGTGGCAGCGTCCACTCTACGGACGGGGGCGGGTCCCGGATTCACCAGTTGACCGGATGATCCACCGCTGATCCCGGCCGGGGTAAGGGTACTCAGCGCAAACAAATTATACCTTCTGGGGCCTGTATACCTGCTTCCAGTACCTTGACTACCCGGGAAGTAATAGGGTGAATTGTAATAGAGACCGCCGCCGTGCCCGGTAAAATATGGATACCCATAATAATTGTAGCCGTAATTGCCGAACAGATAATCATTATAGGGGCTCCACATGGACAGGTAAGGGTAGGAAGTATACAATAAAAATTCTGGGTTATAGACCATGGGGTTGTAGGACAATAACATCGGGGAATATCCAAAAGGCAGGCCGGGACCCATAATCCCTGAATAATCCATATAATTATTCATCCCCAAGGGGCCATAATAATTGTTATATGCATAGCTGTTTTTATCCTGTTGGGTGTAGGTTGTCACGTATTCGTTCTTCTGGGGAATTGGGCTATAATATACATCATCTGGAGTCTGCCTGCTTCGGTAGGCAGTAGAACAACTCGAAAGCATGAGGATGGAACCAATCAGGAGTAGCAGTAAAGTCTTCATAATAGGTGAGTTTACACAAAAATAGAATTGAAGTTGTTACATTTGCGCGCTATAGTGGTATAATCTGACTTAGCTTCTGTAAGTTACAATTTTTATCGAAAGAGTGACTGTTAAAAATGGAGGTTTGACCCAATTCGGCGCCGAAGGGAGGATGGGTCTGTGGGGATCAGGTTTGCACTAATACCAAAAAGCCATTATCATGAGTAAAGTGATCACACCCAGGGATACCGATTATTCCCAGTGGTACAATGACATCATATTAAAGGCGGGATTGGCCGATTACAGTGCAGTAAGAGGCTGTATGGTGATCAAGCCTTATGGATTTGCCTTATGGGAACACATGAGGGACCAACTGGACCGGATGTTCAAGGAGACTGGGCACCAAAACGCGTATTTTCCCCTTTTCATCCCAAAAAGCTTTCTAAGCAAGGAGGCAGCCCATGTGGAAGGGTTTGCCAAAGAATGCGCCGTGGTCACCCACTACCGTCTCAAAAATGATCCGGAAGGAACCGGGATAATTGTGGACCCGGAGGCCAAGCTCGAAGAGGAACTGATCGTGAGACCCACTTCTGAGACCATTATCTGGAATACCTATAAGACCTGGATCCAGTCCTACCGGGACCTGCCCGTTAAGGTCAACCAGTGGTGTAATGTCGTCAGATGGGAGATGCGAACCCGGCTCTTTCTCAGGACGACCGAATTTCTATGGCAGGAGGGACATACGGCCCATGCCACCTCCGAGGAGGCTATTGATGAAACCGTGCAGATGCTAAATGTATATGCCCAATTTGCCGAGGAATGGATGGCCCTGCCGGTGGTGAAGGGAGTAAAGAGTGCCAATGAACGTTTTGCAGGAGCTGTGGATACCTATTGCATAGAGGCTATGATGCAGGATGGGAAAGCCCTTCAGGCCGGAACCTCCCACTTCCTGGGGCAGAATTTTGCCAAAGCTTTTGAGGTGCAATTTGCTGACAAACAAAACAAACTGGATTATGTTTGGGCCACCAGTTGGGGAGTAAGCACCCGGCTCTTGGGAGCTCTGGTGATGGCACACAGTGATGATGACGGCCTCGTTTTACCCCCGAAACTCGCTCCCATCCAGGTGGTGATCATTCCCATATTCCGGGAAGCAAGTCAGAAAAAGATCATCGACGAGAAGGTGAAGGAATTCTGCGCCGACTTCAAAGCCCGCGAAATCCGGGTGGTATATGACGAGGACGACAGCAACCGGCCGGGTTGGAAATTTGCAGAATATGAGTTAAAAGGGGTGCCGGTCCGTATTGCCGTGGGTGCCCGGGACCTGGAAAATAGCAGTGTGGAAGTAGCCAGACGGGATACCAAGGAAAAGATGTCGGTTTCTGTGGAAGGACTGGCAGATACCATCGCGTTGCTGCTCAGCCACATACAGGAAAATATCTATCAAAAGGCAATGGCCTACCGGGACAGTCATATCACCCGCGCGGATACCTGGGAGGAATTTGTAGATATCCTGGAAACCAAAGGGGGATTTGTATCGGCGCACTGGGATGGCACCTCTGAAACGGAAGACCAGATCAAAGAACTCACCAAGGCCACCATCCGGTGCATCCCGCTCAATAACCCGGTGGAGGAAGGCAAGTGCATCCTCACAGGGAAAAAAAGCACCGAACGGGTACTATTTGCCCGCGCGTATTAGGTCTTGAGGGAGGATTTGGTAGATAGGCAAACTTTGGAAGCATAAAACTTAAATATTATGGATCACAAGGACCTACTTACAGACGATCTTCAGGTATCTCCACAGGCCCGGCTATTTTTAAGTGAATCGGCCAGGTGGGGCAAATTTCTTTCCATCGTGGGATTTATTTTTGTGGGACTGATGGCAGTGCTGTCTTTATTTCTGCCCTCTTTTATGGCGAAACTCCCTCCCTACAATCAAATGTCAACTTCAGCCCTTTCTGCACTGCAGGCCACCCTTTCGGTAATCTATTTTTGTATGGCGGCATTGTTTTTTTTTCCCTGCCTTTATTTGAACCGCTTTTCTTCCAGAATATTAAGGGGAATTCAGCAGGTTAACCAGGAACAATTTGAGCTGGGGTTCTCCAGCCTGAAATCCATGTTTAAATTCTTTGGCATAATGACAATTATTACCCTTTCCTTCTATATCCTGCTGTTCCTGGCAGTGATGGTGGGATTGGGGATGAAGGGGTAGGTCCCTTCAATCGGCTCCCGTGGGACTCTCACCGAGTAGCCAGGTAATTATAATCTTCAAGCAGTTTTTCCAAAAAATCCAAGGAAGATTGATCGGTGTGGATCTTCAGTACTTCCTGTACCTTATAAGATACCCGGACCACGGTTTGCATCTGGTGGTCCTTATGGTAGAGTTGAATGACATTATTGATGGTATTGATATCCCGGTCGGACAGGTTCAGGACTTCCGGATATTTGACCTCATAGTTTTCATTTTGGATGTCCATAAAAATGGTGTCCTCTACCGAGTATTGTGACTGGGTGAAGATCACCACCGTATTGGCAGCCAGGTCACCCAGCCGTTGATTTTTTTTGGATATCCCTATAATGATGACTACAAAGATCCCCAGGAACCCCGTAATCATCAGGTAGGAAATGATGCTTTGGGCGGTAAAGATCGTATACCCGAAGAAGAAAGGCCATTCAAATGCCTTGAACATCCACCGGATCATATATTGGCTGAGTTCGGGTTCTCCTCCCCCCAGGCTCATGACCCGGATATGAGTAAATTTCTTCCCCAGTGTTTGGCCGTGAAGAAGTACCTCCGTAACCAGGGAATACAACAACATGGGTACCGAAATGGTTAGGATGTCTATTCCCATATGGCTGCGCAGGGCCTCTTCATTGGCCATATCAAAACCGCCATAATAGAGATACTTCATTCCCATGAAAAAGAAAAACAGCAGGGTCAGGTCAATCAGGTAGGCAAATATTCTTCTTTGAAATTCCGCAATTTCAAATTCCAGTTCGATATTAAATGGAGTCGCAATCTGGATGAGGCTCATACGGCAAATTATTATTTAAAACAGAAAATGTGGTTTTTTATTTTTTTATTGACTAATTTATCTCATTTTTAGGAGGTATCTGACCAATCTCTTTCGACCTTATCACGAAAACCAAGCCCTGATTCCAAATCATGCGTGAAGCAAGATTCATAAAAAAGAATGTAGATAAGTGGACCCGCTACCAGCATCTGGAATCCGATGATCCAGATGAACTGGCAGACCGCTTTGTGACCCTTCTGGATGACCTGGCTTATGCGCGGACCTTTTATCCGAGAAGCAAGGTGACCCGCTGGATCAATGGTATTGCTGCAGGAATCTACCAGAACTTATATCAGAATCATTCACAGAACCTGTCCAGGTTCTGGATTTTCTGGAAATATGAATTGCCCTTGCTGCTGCGTCAATATCATAAAACCCTGCTGTTTACTTTTATATTGTTTGCCTCTTTTGTGAGTGTGGGCGTAATATCCTCGACTTCAGATCCCGATTACGCTGCGGCTTATTTTGACAACCGGGTTCAGCCTGGCTATTATGATGCCACCATTTCGCGGATACAGAAAGGGGATCCCTTTGGGGTATATAAAGACGACCATCCCTTTTCCATGTTTGTGCAGATTGCCTATAACAACATTTCGGTGGCCTTCAAGACCGTAGTATTCGGTTTGCTTTTTGGCATAGGGACGATTTTTTTGATGTGGACTAATGGGCTCATGCTTGGCTGCTTTGAGTATATATTCTTTTCCCAGGGGCTGGGTTGGCAGTCTGTGCTCGTGATCTGGATTCACGGGACCATAGAGATTTCTTCACTGGTCATTGCCAGTTGTGCCGGACTGATTCTTGGATTTGGATGGCTTTTTCCAGGGACCTATAGCCGAAGACAATCCTTCCTGCGCTCAGCCAAGGATGCCATGAAAATCTGCATAAGCCTCATTCCCTTTTTTATCGTTGCGGCATTTTTTGAAAGTTACATTACCCACCTGATGAGCAATACCTTCCAGAAGAACTCCCACAACCTGGGGCTGCCTGTTCCGGTCAGCATACTGATTCTGGCGGCTTCACTGACATTAATATTGTGGTATTTTGTCATCTATCCCATCAGGATTCACCGAAGAGGGTTTTCCTTTGAAAATGGACAACTCCTAAAGAATGACCAGCTATATGAATTGTAGGTGCATAAAGATATGGTGGGTATTGGGGTGTTTTATTCTCTTTCAGGTTACTGCAATGGCGCAGGAGGATTCCACCCAGACCTCGGATACGACCATTGAAACCGGAGCCTCCGATACGCTTCAGGGTGCGGACAATACCATAGGAGATACCTCGGTAATCTCCTCCGATTTTACCTTGCCTGCAGATTCCCTAAATGCCTGGAGTCGGGGCTCCCAGTTCAGGTACATGATCTATATAGACAGCCTGCTGAAAGCCCGCAAGGGATTGTACCGGATGGATACTGTCCGCCTGGGTTCAAGAAATTACGGCGCCAAGGAGGTCACCGCAGATGCTCCTTCCCCGGCTCTGAATTTTTTCAACAGTGCCCCGGTGAGGGTATTTTTCTATATAGCAGCAATTGGATTTGTCCTGTACCTGGTGTACCGGCTTTTTTTGTCCCAGGGAGGAATAGATTGGAGAAGAAGGGGAGAACCCGGTAGCGGTACCGGAGACACCCAACTGGAGTTAAGTGATGCAGATACGTATGATCAATTTATCGGGCAGGCAGAAGAAAAGGGCGACCTGAATCTCGCTACCCGGTATTTGTTCCTGCAATCCCTGAAAAAACTCTCCGATGCCGGGTTTATACACTTCACTCCGGAGAAGACCGATGACCAGTATGTAAAGGAGCTGGGAGGGCAGAATTTTCAAGGAGAATTTAATGAGTTGACACTGAACTATGAATATATCTGGTATGGCAAGTTTGCCATCTCCAGGGACTATTATTCCAGGCTGAAAGCACAGTTTGGGGAATTAAATCAAAAACTGTAAGTGCTGAAAAAGTGGATTTCATATGGAACGCTGATTTTCCTCCTGATGGTGGCGGGGCTGGCCTGCCGCCAAAACAACCGTCCCGAGCCCTCCCTGAACGAAAGCTACCGTTATACGGATAAGCAACCTTTTGGCGCCTATATCGCCTACCACGGGTTCAGACACCTGTTTGAAAACCGGTATGTTGAAGTGGTTCGCAACCCCTTTGACAAGCAATGGAACCAAATCAAGGACTATGAAAACAACAATAAATACTCCCTGTACTTCCTGCTGACCCGCAATCTCGTGCTGAGCGACGAAGAACTCAAGGACCTGATGGAATATGTGCAACAGGGCAATGATCTGTTTATAGCTGCA
>JAJXYG010000204.1 GCA_021780705.1 Bacteroidota bacterium | reverse complement strand
AATATCGGCCGCACCGCCATATCCTGCCCCCGCGAGATTTTCGGCGTCAAGTACACTATATATATAGGGCAGGTATTCCGGTCTTACAAAGCGGAACTGGAGATTCTGGTTGATGGTAATCCGAATGTCATCTGCGATCACCGGGCTCAGCTTTTCAATCAGCCTGCGGCTGACATCAGAGTGAATATTCCCGTTGGGAATCCTGACATAGACCACCTGGTAAGGAGCCTGCTTTTGCGCATGTACATTCGTCCTTTTCCAAAGTTCAAATTTTGCCTGATCGGCTACCGGGGGAATCTCTCCGGAGAAATCCTCGGAAGGTATGACGGGCGCTTCATATTTATCGGTATCTATCGGGATGGAAGCATCCGGAAGGGCTTTTTGTTCTTTAGCCACCAGTTCATTAAAGGCCTCGATCCCGATTTGCTGGATGAGAAATTTGATACGGGCTTTATGCCTGCTGGTTCTTTCTCCGTAACGGTCAAATACCCGAAGTACACTTTCAATATAAGGCAACAACTGGTCTTCAGGCAGGAATTCATGGGTCAAAATGCCCAAATGGGGTTGGGCTCCCAGCCCACCTCCCACAAGCACCTTAAATCCCCTGGATACCTTGCCCTGTTCAGTTTTCAGGACCGGGATCACACCCAGGTCATGCATGAAGGAAAGCGCGGTATCCTTTTCGCTGGAAGAAAGGGATATCTTGAACTTGCGTCCCATTTCCTGGCAAAAGGGTTTCCTCAGAAAATATTCAAATACAGCGTGTGCATAAGGGGTCACATCGAAGGGTTCTGCCGGATCAATTCCTGCCATGTCTGAAGCAGTGACATTGCGCACCGTATTTCCGCAAGCCTCCCGAATGGTGATTCCATCCTGCTCCAACAAACTCCATAACTCCGGAGTGCGGTCCAGGCTCACAAAATGGATTTGGACATCCTGCCGGGTAGTGAGGTGCAGATTGCCGGTGGAAAATTCATCCGAAATATCAGCAATCCTTTTCCACTGCGCGAAGGTCATCTTCCCATAGGGTAATTTGATCCGGACCATCTGTACTCCCTGCTGACGTTGGCCGTAGACTCCCCTGGCCAGCCGCAGGCTTCGAAACTTTTCCTCAGGGATCTGCCCCATTCTGAAATCATGAATTTTTTGTTCCAGTTCAATAATATCTTTTTGGACCAAAGGGTTTTCTAACTCTGTACGGAATGATTGCATGGCGTGGTTATTTGTGTGTGACCAGTTTTATGGAAGGGCTATTACCCTACCAATTAAGTATACTATTGGGTGCAAAAATATGGCTAGAATCACAGCTACCAAATTTATTTTTCGGCCCAGTCCTGTTGAGGGAGGAAAAAAACAGACTTCAGAGTGCCATAAACGCCGGAAGTACTTATATTTCAGCGAGTTTAGTAGTTGAAATTTTCTTCACATGGCTTTTTGCACAATTCGCTTAAGGCTACACGAATGCCAGCCGGATACCTGAAATCCCGGAATTTTCAGGAATTAAGCTCCGGGACCGGATCTTTCCTGAAATCTTTTACCATCAAATTCCAGGCTATGACCAGCCAGATGATAAAGGAAGGAAGGGCCTTTAATGAATAGGGCCTTATAAAGCCATCTTTTATGGACGGAGGAAAGAGATCTGTCACCGAAAGGCTGGTAAGCACCCAGGCAAAGATCAGGAGTGCAAGAATCCGCCAGTCCCTTTTGTCCTGAAAACAATACCAGATGGCCACCCCTGTCATGGCAATAATGTAAGTGGGGCTTTCGGCTCCGGAACTGTAGATCACCAGGCCGATCAGTCCAAAGGCCAGGTAAAGAAACTGAAAATTCCGGGTGGCGATTTGTTTGATTCTTAGCAGAGGCAACCCATAGCACAACCCCGCCAGCCCCATGACAAGCAGGTTCTTATTTTCTACCCCAAAGATGTGTTTTAACATGCCCATCACAGACAGGTTCTGCCAGAGGGAATTCTGGTTTCGCTGGTTCTTGGCGATGAGGGTGTAGTACCATTCATGATAGGTATGGGCAAGCCAGGTAGGCGAAGTCAGTACCACCGGAAGCACACCCAGTATCACCACCCAGAGCAGGAATGACCATATGAATTTCTTTTTGTCGCCGGAAAAAAACAGGAATACCAGACCCACTATACCATAGACCTTTACCAAAAATCCAAATGCGATAAAAAAGGTGGCCCAAAAATCCTTCCCTTTTTTCACGAAGGAAAAGGAAAGGATCACCAGGGCTGCAATAAAGCA
The DNA here is from genome assembly GCA_021780705.1 of Bacteroidota bacterium. Taxonomy (GTDB): domain Bacteria; phylum Bacteroidota; class Bacteroidia; order Chitinophagales; family Chitinophagaceae; genus Ginsengibacter. The sequence goes on along the minus strand of JAJXYG010000204.1, from coordinate 304 downwards.
GTTGATCTGCATATTTTCTATGGAGGTCAGCATCTCTATCATGCAGATGAATAGAATGATCTGTTGATTGCGGTAGGTTACGGGCAATTTCCGGATGGCAATCCAAAGCACCCCCGCATTAAAAATGCTCCAAAGAAAGGCGCCTACCGGAACGGGTAGCACGGCGAAAGGGGCAATCAGGGCAGAAAACAGGGGACCATACAGGTAATCTCCCAATTTTTCTGCAGGATAATACTGGTACAGGCTGGTTCCATGAACCGCGTGCCAGAAGGCATTCTTGAAAATATAATAATTTCCAATCTTG
>JAJXYG010000327.1 GCA_021780705.1 Bacteroidota bacterium | reverse complement strand
TTTCCAATATGGTTTTCCACCAAAGACGCCGGTTGGTCTTTCCTTCCTCTTCCGTCAGGTCTTTGATTGGTCCCGCTGCGTAGTCATCCCTGATCAGCAAAATGGGGCCGAGCAGGGTCCCATCGAGTTCAAAGCTTTTGGTAAGGGCTGCGACATCAGCCTCCTGAAATACAATGTGAATCATTCTTTCCATTAAGATTTTTCCTTGATCAAATAACCTCCTGCGCCAAATCCAATTCCACTTTCAAATTTCCGATGATGAAATCCTGGCGGGATGGAGTATTCTTTCCCATATAATATTCCAGTAATTGCTGGATATGAATTTCCGGCAAGAGCATTACCGGTTGAAGTCTGATTTCATCCCCGATAAACCGCCCAAATTCATCAGGAGAGATCTCCCCCAATCCCTTAAAACGGGTAATTTCCGGCTTGTGCCCCAATTTTCTGATAGCCTTTTCTTTTTCCTCTTCACTGTAACAGTAAATGGTCTCCTGCTTGTTACGAACCCGAAAAAGAGGCGTTTCTAAAATATACACATGACCATTCTTGACCAGATCCGGGAAGAATTGAAGAAAAAAAGTCATCAGCAGCAAACGTATATGCATCCCGTCCACATCGGCATCGGTCGCAATCACGATATTGTTATACCTCAGGTCATCATACCCCTCTTCAATATTTAAAGCGTGCTGCAGGAGGTTAAATTCTTCATTTTCGTACACTACTTTCTTGGTGAGCCCAAAACTATTAAGGGGTTTACCCCTTAAACTGAAAACAGCCTGGGTATCGGCATTCCTGGATTTGGTGATAGAACCGCTGGCGCTGTCACCTTCGGTGATAAAGATGGTGGTTTCCATCCTGCGGGCATTGATCTCTTCCTTGTTTTTTCCTTCCGCAGGATCGTTGAAGTGATAACGGCAATCCCGAAGCTTCTTGTTATGCAGGTTAGCCTTCTTGGCTCTTTCATTAGCCAGCTTTTTGATTCCTGCCAGTTCCTTTCGTTCCCGCTCATTTTGTTCAATCCTTTTCTTCAAAGCCTCTGCTGTTGCCGGATTCTTGTGCAGGAAGTTGTTGAGTTCGGTTCCCAAAAAATCACTGATATAGGACTTCACGCCCGGACCCCGGTCAAACATGGATTGAGAACCCAGTTTGGTCTTGGTCTGGCTTTCAAATACCGGTTCCTGAACCCTGATACTGATGGCTGCACAAATACTGCCCCTGATATCGGATGCATCATAGTCTTTCTTATAGAACTCACGGATCGTTTTTACAAATCCTTCTCTAAACCCGGAAAGGTGGGTGCCGCCCTGGGTGGTGAACTGCCCATTGACAAAGCTGTAATATTCCTCACCGTATTGATTGTTGTGGGTAATGGCCACCTCAATATCCTCACCCTTCAGATGAATGATGGGATACCGGGTTTCATCCTCATTGGTCTTGCGCTGGAGCAGGTCTAGCAACCCGTTCTTGCTGACATATTTACGGCCATTGTAATTGATTACCAGTCCTGCATTGAGAAAGCAATAGTTCCAGAACTGGTTATCCAGGAATTCCTGGACAAAATGGTAATTCTTGAATATTTTTTCGTCAGGGGTAAATCTCACCAAGGTACCATTGGGCTCGGAACTTTTTTCTTCCCGGTGTTCCTTAATCAGAATACCCGTCTGGAATTCTGCGGTTTTTTGCCTTCCCTCCCGGTAGGCAGACACCGTAAAGGCGCTGCTCAGGGCATTGACTGCCTTGGTACCCACCCCATTTAACCCTACACTCTTTTGAAAGACCCGGCTGTCATATTTTGCCCCTGTATTGATTTTGCTGACTACATCTACCAGTTTTCCCAATGGAATCCCCCGGCCATAATCCCGAACCGATACCAATTTATCCTTAATTTCAATATCGACCTGCCGGCCATACCCCATGGTATATTCATCTATACAGTTATCCACCACCTCCTTGAGAAGGACATAGATTCCATCGTCGGCACTGGAGCCGTCTCCCAGTTTACCGATATACATCCCGGGCCGAAGGCGAATATGTTCCTTCCAGTCCAGGCTCTTGATCGAATCCTCGTTATAATCGAATAAATTTTTATCTGCCATAATTTCCATTTTGGGCACCTAATCATGAAAGCCATCCCCGAACGCCAGGAGGCATCGCATTTACCTTGGAAAGGTGGAAAATATCTTACATTCCAGAGAAGCAATTTCCAAATGGTGACTGGGGCACCGGCGCCAAATATACTTAAACAGCCCTCTAAAAATTTCCCAATGTTGTAAACAGGTGTGAATAAATTAAATTTGAACAATAAATCTGGCTAAAGCTGCTGATAATCAATTGGATATTGATACAAATCCGCTTACCTGCCCAGCTCCTGCCAGGACTGATTTGCCCTGGAGAAAATTGAAATTTCATGACCTTCACAGACATTTGGTTCCTCTTTTCAAAATTAAAAAAACTACATTATGAACTTGGATCTTACAGGCAAAAGAGCCATCGTTTGCGGTAGTACCCAGGGGTTGGGATATGCGTCCGCCAGGGAAATTGCCGCACTGGGAGCCTCAGTGACCCTGATTGCCAGG
>JAJXYG010000382.1 GCA_021780705.1 Bacteroidota bacterium | reverse complement strand
TTTGGGCATTGATTTTCCTTTATATCTGGGCTGGCCCGCACCATCTGCTGTATTCCGCTCTGCCGAACTGGGCGCAGTCTCTTGGGGTTGTCTTTTCCTTCATGCTGATATTCCCCAGCTGGGGAGGTATGATCAATGGATTGCTTACCCTCCGGGGCGCCTGGGACAGGGTTCGCGATGATGTGATCCTGAAATTTATGGTGGTTGCCGTAACTGCTTATGGTATGGCTACTTTCGAAGGTCCCATGCTTTCTTTGAAAACTGTCAATGCCATTGCACACTATACCGACTGGATCATTGCTCACGTGCATATAGGGGCTTTGGGATGGAACGGCATGCTGACTTTCGGGGTGCTATACTGGCTGATTCCGAGACTCTACAATACCAGCCTGTTTTCCAAGAAGCTTGCCAACAACCACTTCTGGCTGGGTACCTTGGGTATTGCCTTTTATGCCATCCCTTTGTACTGGGCAGGATTTACCCAAAGCTCCATGTGGAAACAGTTCACTGCTGCCGGTACCCTGAAATATTCCTTTTTGGAAACGGTAACCTACCTGAAACCCTTCTATGCCATGAGGTCGATCGGAGGTGCCATGTACCTGCTCGGTGTGTTCTTTATGGTATACAACCTGTATAAGACCGTCAAATCCGGAGAACTGGTGGCTAATGAGGCTGCTGAGGCTGCTCCGCTGGAAAAAGAATACAAGGCACCAGCAGGCGAACACTGGCACCGTGTAATCGAAAGGAAACCGGTTCGCTTCATGATCCTGAGCCTGGTGGTGATTCTGATAGGCGGAATGGTGGAAATGATTCCCACCTTCCTGATCAAATCCAATGTGCCTACCATCACCAGTGTAAAACCCTATACCCCCTTGGAACTGGAAGGACGGGATATTTATATCCGTGAAGGTTGTTACGTATGTCATTCACAGATGATCAGGCCTTTCAGGAGCGAAACCGAACGATACGGAGAATATTCCAAGGCCGGGGAATTTGTGTATGATCATCCTTTCCAATGGGGTAGTAAAAGAATCGGACCGGATCTGGCCCGGGAAGGGGGAACCAAATTGAGAAAATCTGATAGCTGGCATTTCCGGCACTTCAGGGAACCCTCTTCCATGAGTGAAGGATCCATCATGCCTTCATATGCCTTCCTGTTAAAAGATGACCTGGACACCTCAGAGACCCAGGTCAAGATCAATGCCATGAGGAAACTGGGAGTTCCCTATCCGGCTGGGTATGAAAAGAGGGCAGTGGCCGATCTGGAAAAGCAGGCCCGGGGAATTTCTGACAACCTGCTCAGCGACAGCATCCGGGTTTCACCGCATAAGGAAGTCATTGCCCTGATTGCTTATATCCAGCGACTGGGTACTGACATCAGCAAAAACCCCCAACCTGGAAGCGCCAATGCAGACGGAGCCGGCACCACAAGTGGGGATAATAATAATTCTGACGACACAAATAATTAAGCCATGGTTAAACTGGTAAGAGAATATACAGATGCCTTAAGCAATTCCAATGTGTTTGCCTATATAGGGCTGTTCATATTCATCACCTTCTTCATTTTGTTGCTGGTGATGGTGAAAAAAATGAGTAAAGAACGGGTAGATGAATTATCGAACCTGCCATTGGACAATGACGATTCCAAAAATGTAAATTTTTAAATAAAAAAGTATGCCTTTTCTTGAATTTAAAAAACTAAAACTGTTAGGTACTCTCGGTGCTGTATTTGCTGCGTCCCCTCTCTGGGCTCAGACTACGGATACTGCGGCTCAAACCCCACCGGCTTCCTCAGGATCCAATATGCTGGAAATCCTGCTGGTGGTCATGATGATCATTCTGGTATTTGTCATCTGGGGACTGGGGCAGGTGCTGATGGTCCTGGGAAAACAGGTAATTGAAAAAAATAAAAATGCGGCGAAATCTGCTGCCATGCTGTTAATCGGATTGCTCATGCTGACCCCCTTTCATGCCTGGGCGCAGGATTCTACCAAAGTGGCCGCAGCTCCTGCGGTTTCCAATTACGGAGGATTGTCTCCTACTGCATTTTATGTGATGGTTATGGTGTTTGCCATTGAGATCATCATTATATTTTTCATGGCATTTTTTATCCGGAGGTTTTCAGCCGAACTATTACCCAGGAAGGTGAGGCCCGAAGGAAAGAAAAGCGGACTGAGGTCCTGGTGGTCCAGGTTCGATAAAATGGTACTTACGCGGGCAACCCCGGTTGCTCAGGAGGCTGATGTGTTGCTGGATCATGATTACGATGGGATCCGCGAACTGGACAACCCTTTGCCACCATGGTGGAAATATGGTTTCTATATCACAATCGGTGTGGCCGTGGTTTACCTTTTCTATTTTCAGGTATTTGGGATTGGCAAGAACCCTGCCCAGGAGTATCAGGCGGAAATGGCGCAGGCCCGAATTGAAAAGGCGGCTTATGATGCCACCAATAAAGACAAAATTGACGAAGATCATGTGCCCATGGCGGATGCAGCCGGACTAGCCAAGGCCAAGGGGATTTTTGAAACCAAGTGTTTTGTCTGCCACGGCCAACTGGGAGAAGGCGGGGTAGGA
>JAJXYG010000030.1 GCA_021780705.1 Bacteroidota bacterium | reverse complement strand
TACCCGCCAGGGCAGGAACTGCAATTATTATGATGACCCAAATTTGCAAAGGGACATCCGGGGATTTGTGGTGGATTGCCTGGAAAAGCAAATCCGGTTTGGCCTGCGTACCGACCGGGTGTATGTGCTCGGGCATGCCAAGAACCTGCAATTTTTATCGGCGCTGAATGAAGAAATCCATTTCTGTGAAAGGCTGGTGGGTCTTCCCCACCCGAGATTTGTCATGCAATACCAGTTGAAAAAGAAAGGGGAACATTTGTCGGCGTATCTTCGCGCCTTTGGGCAAGAGTGACAGATGAGATGACTGGTCATTCCTCACTGATTTCCTGTAAAAACCTAGTTCATGAAACCCACACTTTTTTATTGTTATGATTCCTATTGCGGCTGGTGCTACGGATTCAGCGAAGTCATCAAAAAGGTGCATTCCCACTTCAGGGATGTCCTTGATTTTGAGGTCCTCTCCGGTGGGCTGATCCTGCCTGATCCTCCCCAGCCAATTGCCGTGGCGGCAAAATTCATCCGGGAGGGTTATATACGGGTGGAGGAACTGACCGGGGCCCGGTTTGGAGAGGATTATTTATGGCATGTCTTTAACCCGGAAAAAAGCGACTGGTACCCCCATTCCGAAAAGCCCGCAATCGCCCTTTGTGTATTCAAGGAATATTTTCCGGAGCAACAGGTCAGCTTTGCAGCCGGGCTGCAGTATGCCCTTCACTTTGAAGGCAGGGACCTGACCGATGATGCAGCGTATGGTCCTTTGCTGGAGAAATTCAATTTTCCTGAAGGACTCTTTTATGAAAACCTGGCCGATCCCAAATACAAGGAGCAGGCCCACTACGAATTTGCGCTATGTAAACAATTACAGGTTACCGGTTACCCGGCCGTGTTGATTCAGGTGAGTGAGCTCAAGTTTCACCTGGTGGCAAGGGGATATACTCCTTATGAGATGCTCGAGGAAAGAATTGACAATGTACTTAAAGAAATTTCGCAATCCTGATTTTACTGACACGGTCAGAAGGAAGCCGAAACCATAATCCGAAATGTCTTAGCGGGATTTTTCCAGTTTGGACTGTATGAACAAGATCAGGTGGGTAGCAATTAGCAGTTCACATACGATTTCCTTGACAATCATAGATTAGCTTTTAAAAGTGGCAAATACAGACACTATAACGCAGGCCCTTCCATTTTATTATCCTTTCGGGGCAGAAGTCCCCGTGGCGGTTACCCACTTCTCATAAAAAAGCCCGTGTATACTGGTTATACACAGGCTCGGAAAGAGTTGGGAGAAGGTATTTAGAACCAGCTACCGGTCCATTTTTCATCAAATTTTTTCCCGTATTTGAACTTCCGGGCTTTTGCCTTACTATCATGTTTGATCATGGTCACAATCATCAGCAGGGCAAATATCAGGGTGAAAGGAGGAATTCCCAGCATGGAAATCCACTTGCCCCCGAACTGGCGGCGCATGGGCCTGCGAAGTCTTTCAGCGATCAGGTACATACTGGGTACAATGATCAGGGTCATGAAGAAGGCGAAGGCCAGCCCAAATATGATGGTCCAGGACAACGGTTTCCAGAAACGGACACTGTCGCCTCCAAAGAAAATATGCGGATTGAGCTGGGAAAACAAGGTAATAAAATTGATATTCAGGCCCACTGCCAGCGGCATCAGGGCCAAAATTGCGGCCAGGGCAGTCAGCATAACCGGTATGATCCTGGTCTTTCCGGCCTTGATCACCGCTTCCCGGGTTTTCATCCCGCGACTGCGCAGTTCATCGGCAAATTCGATGACCAGGATTCCATTTTTCACCACAATTCCCGCAAGTCCCACGATCCCGATTCCGGTCATGACCACAGAAACCTGCATTCCGGTGATGCCAAATCCGAGAAGTACCCCGATGATGCTGAATATGATTTCTGTCAGGATGATCACCGGTTTGCTGATGGAATTGAACTGAACCACCAGGATAAAGAGGATACCCATGAGGGCTATCAGCAAGGCATTGCCCAGGAAGGAGGCGGTCTCTGCCTGCTGGGCCCCTTCCCCGGTCTGGGAAATGGTCACCCCCGGGGCTACCTTATTGAAACTGGCGATCGCCGTTTTAATTTTCGCATTGACTTCCGTAGCCGTATGTGGAGCAACCACATTGGAAAACAGGGTGATCACGCGTTTGGCATTTTTCCGCTTGATACTGCCATAGGTGCTGGTATAATCTACATCCACCAGGGAACTGATCGGTACTTCCTTGATGGCGCCCCGGTCGGCCACATCGCGGAACACGATCTTCATATTGAGCAGGTCGGACAGGGATTTCCGCTGGGATTCCAGGTTCCGAAGCTGGATCTTGTATTCATCTTCTCCATCCTTGATTTTGGAGACTTCCCTACCGAAAAGGGCTGTACGAAGTTGCTGTCCGATTTGGGCAGTAGACACCCCTTCAATCTGTGCCCGTTGCCGGTTGATCTTCAAAGTAATTTCCGGGTTGGTCAGATCCACATCCAGTTTCAATTCCTCCACACCTGGAATCTGGAGACTGTCTAGGTAATTCTTCAGGGACTTCGCGGTGGAGGTGAGGTTGTCAAAG
>JAJXYG010000209.1 GCA_021780705.1 Bacteroidota bacterium | reverse complement strand
GAACTTGGATTTTAATCAGCCTTTTGCCTGCAAATGATCACTGCTTTGCTGGACCAAAAGTCCTAATTTGTACCCATAAACAAGAACTGTGTTTTCAATTACCATATTAGGGAATAACTCAGCAGTACCGGCGCACCACCGCCACCCCACGGCGCAGGTGTTGCAAACGGCCGAGCATACATTCCTGATTGACTGCGGGGAAGGAACCCAGATGCAGATGAATGCCTACAAGATCCGAAGGAGCAAAATCTCCCATATCTTTATATCCCACCTGCACGGGGACCATTATTTTGGCCTCATAGGCCTGCTTACCAGCCTCGGGTTGAACCATCGTACGGCGGACCTCCATATCTTTTCCTGCGAACCCTTGAAAGAAATAATCGAACTGCAATTGGGGGTAGCCAAGGCAAATTTGCCCTATCAGATTCATTTTCACACGCTTTGCAGGGAGGAAGTCATCTTTGAGGATGCCACCATTCAGGTTGAATGCTTTGCGGTGGACCACCGGATCACCTGCTGGGGATTTTTGTTTCGAGAAAAGAAGAACCTTAGGAAGATAAACCCAGAAATGGCCGATCACTACAAGGTGCCTTCCCAATCTTTTGAAGCCCTTCACCAGGGTGCAGATTACGTGACTCCCGGAGGGGAGACAATTCCCAATGAGAAACTTACCATACCTGCCAGTCCACCGCGGTCCTACGCCTACTGCGCGGATACCCGGTATTTTGAGCCCATCATAGACAAGGTAAAGGGTGTGAATCTACTTTACCATGAAGCCACTTATTTGCATGAGCAGGAAGACAAGGCCTTCAGTCGCTTTCACACTACCGCCCTTCAGGCAGGGATGATTGCCCACAAGGCAGGGGTACAGAAGCTAATACTGGGCCATTTTTCCTCCATGTACGAGGAACTCCAACCCTTTAAGGCAGAAGCTTCGGAAGTGTTCCCCAATGTGGAAATCGCAGCAGAGGGCTGCTGCTTCTTTCTGTAAGCACTGCCTGTCTGGTACTGTTTATTATAAAGGACTTGTTATTTCAGCCTGGCCAGGAAATCCCTGACCTTCTGTTGAACGGGAGTACTTAGGGGGACCAATGGAAGTCTTAATTGATTGGAAATTAACCCCATTTCTGCCAGGAATGCTTTGACACCAGCAGGGTTATTTTCTGCAAACAAGAGGTCTATGCCAGTAAGTAACTTATAATGCAGGGCGCGCGCCTCGTCATAATTATTGGAAAGGGACGCTCTGACCATCTCTGAAAAATCTCCCGGAAAGCAATTGGCTGCCACGCTGATCACCCCGTCCATTCCGCAGGCAATCAAAGGCAGGGTAATATGGTCATCTCCGCTTACCACTAGAAAATCCTTGGGCCGGTCTTTCAAAATATGCATCGCCTGAATCATATTGCCACTTGCTTCTTTAATCCCCTGTATATTTTCACAATCCCCGGCCAGCCGCAGGGTGGTTTCTGCGGTTATATTGCTCCCTGTCCTGCCGGGTACATTGTAAAGGATGACCGGTTTTGGGGAATTTTCTGCGATTTTTTTGTAATGCTGATATATACCTTCTTGGGAAGGTTTGTTATAATTCGGACTTGAACTTAATATTGCAACAGATTTGGTAATTGGCAGATATTCAATTCCTTTTAGCACTTCAGCTGTATTATTTCCGCCGATTCCTACTACTACGGGAACCCTGTCGCCTATCTTCTGGAAAGTGAAATCCAGGATTTCCTTCATTTCATTTTTGCTCAAAGTGGGGGTTTCGCCGGTGGTACCCAGTGAGACCAGGTATTCCACTTTGTTTTGAATCAGAAAATCAATCAGTTTGCCGAGGGCCTCATAATCCACATCTCCATTCCCGGTGAAGGGAGTCACCATGGCCACCCCGGTACCTCGTAAAGTATTTCTTAATGACATTTGATACTGTAATTTCGGTGATTAATCTTAATTGGAGTAAAGGTAAACGCAGAATTTGATAAAATCAGTGGCTGGGGTTAAGCTTCTTCCCAGAAGCCCATCTTCCGGAATTTTTCGATCCGCTCATTCATCCGTTTATCGGCGGGCATTTTTTTCAGATCAGCCAGAAGGGGAATTAAATAGGATTTGAGACTTTGGGCTGCTTCATCATAGTTCCAGTGGGCTCCGCCTGCAGGTTCCGGTACAATGGCATCCACCAGGCCGAACTTCAGCATGTCTTCGGCGGTAAGTTTGAGCTGCTCGGCTGCGGTTTCTTTCATTTCCCAGTTATGCCAAAGGATGCTGCTGCAACTTTCAGGAGAAATGACTGAATACCAGGTATTTTCCATCATGAGTACCTTGTCTCCCACGCCGATTCCCAGCGCACCCCCGCTGGCTCCTTCTCCAATGATCACACAGATCACAGGAATCTTGAGTCTCAGCATTTCATAAATATTGCGGGCAATAGCTTCCCCCTGGCCTCTTTCTTCTGCCTCCAGGCCAGGATAGGCACCCGGGGTATCGATAAAAGTAATGACGGGTTTTTGGAATTTCTCAGCCAGTTTCATGAGACGGAGGGCTTTGCGGTACCCTTCGGGATTGGCCATTCCAAAATTGCGCATTTGCCTCATTTTGG
>JAJXYG010000251.1 GCA_021780705.1 Bacteroidota bacterium | reverse complement strand
CCTGTTTCATAAGATAGGACGTGATGGATACCCGGCCCCTCACCAGGAAACCCAAAAACCAAACATATGTCTGATCAAAAAGTGTTCGTGGCCAGCGAAGAAAGCAAGGCGCAGGCGAAACAACTCAGGCTTTTTGCCATCCTGGCCTGGCTGATCGCCATGGCGGGGCAGGTCTTTGCCATCCTTAAACTGATTCATAATGAAACCCTGGTTTGGCTGATTGTAGCCATTGTAGTCATTTTGGCCCTGGCGATCACGGGCTCTACTCTCTGGAAGAAGGCCAACCGGCTGGATCCGGCATCTGAGAAGGAACCGGTAAAATTTTTCGTTCAAAACCAACTGGGCGCCATCCTGGGAGTACTGGCCTTCCTGCCCCTGGTCATCCTGATTTTTATGAATAAGGAAATCGACGGAAAAACCAAGGGCATCGCTGGCGGGATTGCGGTAGTGGCCATGCTGGTAGCCGGGATTTCCGGCATTCAGTTTAATCCGCCCTCCATTGAAAAATATTCCAAGGAAATCAGCGCCCAGACCGATACACTCAGGACCCTGAACCTCGGAAATGACCTCGTCTACTGGACCCCGTCGGGAAATAAATATCATATCTATGCCGATTGCCCGCATATCAAGGGACATGCGGGGATGTCCCAGGGAACGGTAAAGGAGGCCTGGCAGAAAAAAGGAATCTCCGAACTGTGCAAGACTTGCGAAAAAAGGGCCATGAAAGAAAGAAATATTTCACCGGACAGCCTGGGTATCCTAATTCAAAAATCGGCGACCTTAACGGATTCCACCGCTACCCAATAGAACGGAAATCTCTATAGTGATGGAAGGATTGAAGCCTTGCTGGCAGGGCAGATAAGAGGACGTGTGGGCGGGATTGTCATGTGAGGGCTGTAGCCCTCCGGAGGGTTAATTCCATTTTTGGATCTCCACAATATTTCCTTCGGGGTCCCGGGCATAGACCACCCGGATCCTTCCCACTCCCTCAATAGTGGTATCGACCAATTTACCCATCAGGGACCCTCCGTGAGATAGTAAAAGAGCTACCTTTTCCTCCACATCGTCTACCCCGAAGGCAATATGGGCAAAACCCTCCAGGTCGATCTGCTTATTTTTATTCGGCAGAGTCTCCCGGTATTCAAAAATCTCCAGGGTAGGCCCACCCGGTTCATAACCGGGCAGCAGCAAATGGGCGCCCCGGATGGTACAATCCTTTATCCCCGTCAGGTCATCCACCCACTGTCCGGAAAGTTCCCTTCTGGGTAATTGGAGGCGGCAGTCAAAAACCAGGATATAGAAACCTGCCAGGGCTTGCCAATCCCTGCTGATGATATTTACATGGGAGAATTTGGTGCTCATAAGGGTTTTATTATTTAAAAAATCTCAATTCTTAGGGTTCTCATAGCCAAGTCCTTGCCACTTGCTGCACAATCTTAGCCCGAAATTTGTGTTAGCCTTCAATTTGTATTGATTTTCCTCTGATTTACTAAATTACATCATGATCCCCAACCGTCCGAAAGCCTATTTTAGCCTCCTGCTGCTCAGTGTACTGTGCTTTTCCAATAGCTGGGCCCAGTCGGGTTACCATGTAATGGACCATGTCCGCGGCAAACGCTATTGTGAAATCCTGGTCGTTTCAGGAAAAATTACCGGCCTCACCGCTACGGTATATAATACGCTGGGATGCAATGACTGCCCCGCGGAATCGTGGAAAAGGATTGACCCCGGGCAATTAAGAATCCTGCTTGGGGCGAGGGAGGTCATGAAAAACGGGCCGCGGGTATTTGTGATGGACAAAATCGGGCAGGATGGTATTACCCCGCCCAGGGTCAACCTCGGGGGAATCGAAATGATCAAGAGAGCCACCGTACCGCTGACACTCACCAGGGTCCTGAAGGGCAAGTCCGTTCCCTATAAGGAAAACGTGGTAAACCGTTCTGCGATAGTGGTATATGAAAAGGGCAAAAGGATTTATGAACTGGAAAGCCCCCTGCACACCTATCTCATGCTGAGCTATTCCCTGCAGGTGGATGCGCACCAAACAGAAGAATCCCTGGAACACCTGGCTGGCAAACTCAAATTACCCATAGGCTGGCAATTTAGGACCCGGATCCTACCCCGTGAAATGGTCATAAAGAGCACGGAGCAAGAAAATACCTTTATCCTGCAAGATGACCTGCTGGATTCTTATCAAAGGATCAGGTAGGCTTTCCCTGGACCGCCACAGGGTTCCCGGTAATTAAGAATACAAATAAGATTGCCCGGGCATGCGCCTGGTCATCTACCTTCTTCTCTTCAGGTAATTAAGGCGTAATCCCTGCAGGAGGGTTGAGTTGGAATTCTCCGGAAGGGCGGCTGATATTTTGCTGAAGACGGTGGGAGAATTTTCCCAGCAGCAATTTGAAAAATACGCCGACCCGGGCTTTTTGGGGTTCCGGAAGGATCAGGTAGTGCCGGGTATTTAAATATTGCCGGGTTTCTCCACTTTCTAACTTCACCAGGATATCTTCCCCAATCCAACTGGCCGTTCGAATGGGTGCATTTACCGAAATGGTGAGCAGGTCTCCGCGATCGCCGCAGATTTCAAGATAGTCGGGGC
>JAJXYG010000375.1 GCA_021780705.1 Bacteroidota bacterium | reverse complement strand
GCACTATCGGTGCACCCTGGCCTCCGAAGGCTACATCCAGGTTCCTGAGGTCGCTGACCACCGGAAGCCCGGTTACGGCAGCGATGGTGGCGCCATCTCCCAGCTGATGGGTCATCCCCCGGGCGGGCATATGAAAGGTAGTGTGCCCATGGGAGGCGACAAGGGCTACCTTATGCTGGAGGTGATGGACTTCTATGAAGGCATTGACCCGTTCACCTATATAGCGGCCATAATCGGAGTGAAGGACCAGGTAGTCGGCGGAAGGAAGGCTTTCTGCTCCTTTCAGTTTTTCCTGCAGGGCTTCTTCATAAGGTATGCAGGCTGCATGTTCAATCTGGTATCCCCATTTTCCCCCGATTTCTTCCAGGGTGGTGAAAACCAGGTCCATACCATCCAGGGAACTTCCACTCATCATGCCTATCACCTTGTACACCATCTTTTGGGAATTAATTTGCTCGTCCGAATTTTAAACTTTAGTATTGCCCAAATGTATAACTTTAAGCACAGGAAGTATCAGGTATTCTTTAAATCTTAGTCTATGGTAGTCAACCTCAGCAAAGAGCATTCCCTGGTCAGCAACTGGATTAGTGAGTTACGGGATGTGACTCGCCAGGAGGACCGGATGCGTTTCCGAAAAAATCTGGAAAAGCTTGGAGAGGTGAGTGCCTATGAGATCAGCAAAAAGCTGGCCTGGGTCGAAAAGGAGGTGACGACTCCTCTGGGCACCTCGGTTTGTAAGGTCCTGGAATCCCAGCCGGTTCTGGCCACGATTCTCAGGGCCGGGCTGCCCATGCATAATGGCCTGCTGAACTATTTTGACCGGGCAGACAACGCCTTTATCAGTGCCTACCGCAAGCATCACCCGGATGGCAGTTTTGAAATCAGCCTGGAGTATATCAGCTGCCCGGATATGCAGGACCGGGTGGTGATCATTTCTGATCCCATGCTGGCCACGGGATCCTCCCTGGTAAAAACCCTGCAATATATCCGGGAGGAAGGCAATCCCTCCCAGGTACATATCGTCTGTGCACTGGCGTGTACGGTGGGAATTGAATATGTGCTGAGGGCAGAGCCGAAAGCTACGATCTGGTGCGGGGATGTCGATGAAGAACTCACGGCCAAGGGCTATATTGTCCCCGGACTGGGGGATGCAGGAGATTTGGCCTTTGGCAATAAACTACAGATGTAGGGAGCATGGCAGTGAAGACAGGGGGGAATTGACCCCGCCATGCAGCGTTTACCCGGAAATTGACGTCTATTAAATAGCACTTCCCGCCTCTAAAGAATTCAGAAATTTAAAGCTATCTTTAATCTTAAGAATCATTGACCTGATGAAAAGGAGTTCTTGGTTGCTTGCACTTACCCTTGGAATTTCATTTTTTGCAAATGGACAGGACCCCCACTTTTCCCAATTTTTCGCCTCACCCCTTACGCTGAACCCGGCCCTTACCGGAAAATTTGACGGTACCGTACGTGCGGCGGGCAATTACCGCAACCAGTGGCCTGCCTTCAATAATGTGTATACCACCTTTACGGTCAGTGCCGACATGGGCATCATGAAGAACAAGCTCCCAGAACATGATATTTTTGGATTGGGCATCCTGATCCTAAATGATAAAGCGGGAGGTGGGGTACTTACCAACAATTATATCGGAATCTCCACCGCCTACACAAAAACCCTGGATGAGGACGGCTACCAGCAACTGGGGATAGGATTTCAGGGGTCTTATGGACAAAAAAGGCTGGATCCCAGCAAGTTATACTTTGAGGACCAGCTCACTCCCTATGGCTTTACCGGGGTGACCCAGGATATTTTCAGCAACAACTACCTTAACCTCAGCTACCTGGATTTAAATGCCGGGTTGCTCTATACGGGGTCCACCAATGGGGATAACAGCTATTATTTAGGCGCTTCCATGTATCATATCAACCGGCCCAGTGAGAGTTTCAAGGGGGGAACCTGGAATATTGCGGCCAGGACTACCATCAGTGCCGGAGGGTATTTCCCGGTATCTGACATCCTTACCCTTCACACCAGTGGCATATTCCAATACCAGGGCGGGGCTACCGAAACCACCATCGGGGGAGCCTTTGCCGCAGCCATCGACCAGGAGAGTGAAAGCCCCTCCAATGTATACCTGGGGAGCTGGTTCCGCTTCGGGGACGCCATTATTCCCTATGTAGGCCTTGAATTTGGCGGCATGCGGCTGGGGGCCACCTATGACATCAACATTTCCAGCCTGAAGGCCGGCTCTCAAAGCAGGGGAGGGATGGAGATTTCCCTGATCTATGTCAAGAAGCCTGTGGGCTACAAGAGCATACCCTGCCCCAAGTTCTAAATCTCCTCAATTTCAATTGTTTCATAAAAAATTTGGAAGCGAAAACCCCGGAGTTTATCTTTGCACCCCTTTAGTGACACGCCGCGTTGGTCAAGGGGTTAAGACGCCTCCCTTTCACGGAGGAATCACGGGTTCGAATCCCGTACGTGGTACAAATAAACTATTTAAAGCTTTGAATTATAATGGATTCGAGGCTTTTTTTATTTTCAGGGGACGGTATAGGGGACACCTTATCTCATTAAATTCGACCTGAAATAGTATTTTATAGTTTTTTTG
>JAJXYG010000113.1 GCA_021780705.1 Bacteroidota bacterium | reverse complement strand
GTAAACAAAAAAAAAACTGCATGTACCTAGTTTGCCGCTATGGAAGGATCCCCAACCGGGTGATTCAGCCGGCCAATAGCTTTATAGCTCAGAAGTTTGATTTCAGGGGTGAGGTAATGGCTTTTTACCGGTTCGGGGTTCATGAGATCGGTGCCCAGGTATTTTTTATTGCAGTCGCTAAAAACGGTCG
This sequence comes from Bacteroidota bacterium, assembly GCA_021780705.1. Lineage (GTDB taxonomy): Bacteria > Bacteroidota > Bacteroidia > Chitinophagales > Chitinophagaceae > Ginsengibacter. The sequence continues at coordinate 2,444 of JAJXYG010000113.1, read as the reverse complement.
TTACCACGGATTCCATACCCAATTCTTCCTGGAGGAGAATAGCCCCAATCAAATTGGCTCCGGAAGAAATTCCTACAGCCAGCCCAAGCTGGCAGGATAGCTTCTGGGCCATCAGGATGCTGTCCCCATCTGATACCTGCACAATCCTGTCCAGGTTTTGGAGTTCAAGCAGCGGTGGTACAAACTCATCCGAGATTCCCTGTATCCGGTGAGATCCCACCTTACGACCCAGGGTAAGGGTAGGGGACTCCAGAGGTTCCAGCGGGTGAATATGGATATCAGGATTCATTTTTGTAAGGTATTTGCCCACACCCATTACGGTACCTCCGGTCCCCACCCCGGCCACAAAGGCATCCGGAATCCTGCCTGCCGATTGCAGCTGACTCCATATCTCCACCCCGGTAGTATTTTTATGGGCTTCCTCATTAAACCGGTTTTCAAACTGACGGGGCAGAAACACCCGGTTATTTTCTCTGGCGATCTTTTCACTGAGTGCAATACTGCCCAAAAAGCCACCTTCGGCTCCCGATACTGAAATCACCCGGGAACCATAGCTGCTGATGAGGGCCTTTGTTTCTCGGTTCATCCAGTCGGGCATGAGGATCGTCACTTCATGGCCCAGTGCCCTGCCGATTGCACTGAGCGCAATTCCGGTATTGCCACTGGTAGCCTCCACGATGATGTCTCCGGGCCGGATCCGGCCACTGGCATATCCTTCCTGCAGGATGTAGAGGGCTATCCGGTCCTTGATACTCCCGGTCAGGGAATAATGTTCACATTTGGCATATATCAACCCCACCCTACCCTTACGGCTATAGGCAATTTCAATCATAGGGGTATTGCCCACCAGTGCCCACAGATTCCCGAAAAGTACCTCACTGGATTGCGGCAATGGACCCTGGGTATGGGGGGGATCCTTATAGTTCTGCCGGAAAAATGGGGTAGTCTCGTTCAAAGTGTGGTGTATTTTAATCAGTTCGAATTCTTATTTAGTAAGTGCGCATATTGAAATGATAGGGTGTGTTACTAACTGTATCATCTGTCATATCATCTGTCCTTCTCATCTCCGCCTTTCCTCTGTCCCTTTCAGTTCCCCCTTTCACCTGTCCTTTCATACGGATGATGATCCTTCTTCCTGGCGGGTTTCCCGGATAGGATGACTTTCAGTTTTGGTAATTTCTATTCTCTTTTCAATAACTTCTCCTAAGTCAGGTTCCTCAATTAAAAAAACAGGGCCTCCCGATACACTCTTTAAGGATATCTCCATTCATGCAAGCTCCGAAATACCCCCAATGGCACAGAGGCGATCGGTGAGGCCCTGAAAATTATTCTCCCAATACCTAATAGTGCGCTGACACCCACCTCATGGTACCCAATAAGCTTTCTATTCTTCTCACAGGGCTGCCACGACTTCCTTAACCTCCTGTTCGGGGTCTCTTACGAGTTGCAGTAGCACCTGCCATGCCATATCGAGGTTCCCTGTATCCAGCAGGTGGATGGCTTGCAGATGAATGGCCATGACCCTGCCCTCACAATGGGTAAGGTCCGTATCCGCCTCCACCCCAAAGCAACCCAATGACTTGGGAATTTCTGTCACACTGGCCAGTTGGGCCAGGTGATTGCCGGTAAATACCTTGCTATCCCGGATTATGACAGGAAGCCGGTCCACCCCGATTCCAGGACTTGAAAATCCCTCTTCCAACCGGAACACATGCTGCCGGTTAATCAGGGCATATTGGTCCTGACCGAGGCAGGCCACCAGATTCAGCCTTTCTACTGCAACCTTTCCTTCCCGGTCCAGGATGGATTCATCTATATGGAGGCAGAGGACTTCGCAGATCACCAGGTTGCCGGCCCCACCTTCTGTGCCCAGGGGCTTTATTTCAAGGACCCGGCATTCCATTTTGATTTTGCTCTCCTGCACCATGGGAGGTTGCACTTTCGAGGCAGGGGTCATCGTGAACCCGGCCTTTTCAAATTCATTGATTCCGCGGTCGTAGTCTGCCCCTGCCAGTTCCGCCTGGCGGACCATGGCATAATCTACCAGGTGAATGACGGCCTCGGGCACTTCGGCTATATTTTCCAGGGTATGCTTGATCGTATTATCCGTAAACCGGCGGGAAGGTGAAAAAATAACAATCGGAGGATTGGCGGAAAACAGGTTAAAACAACTATAGGGGCTGAGATTGACTTTCCCCTCCCGGTCTATTGTGGAAACCAGTCCGATGGGCCGGGGAAGGATGGCCGACTGCAGGTACGCCTCCACTTCCCTGGGGTTTAGACTACTAAGTTCAATACTGACCATGGCTGACTTTCTTTTTTCCCAATAAAGAATAAGGAGCCTTTTGCAGCTGAATGGTATTGCACAGCCTGCCAATCCCCTGGATTTCCAGTTCAATCAGGTCCCCGCTTTTGAGCCATTGGTCCGTGGACCGGGGATCCAT
>JAJXYG010000217.1 GCA_021780705.1 Bacteroidota bacterium | reverse complement strand
TTTTTCCGGATTGTGACCTGATTCAAGCACTTTCTTGATAAGTCCCTACTTTCCATAATCACCGGGGTACCCCAAAGGATCTGCAAGTTTGCAGGCCAGGTTGCCCATACCCCCCGAGATACCCGGCAAATGCGCATTCCTTGAAAGCCTGCTTTGCCCAACATCCCCCTTCGCGTTGAATTTGGCCTGGCTGAAATATATTTGTAGGGTCATCCCCTTTTACACAACTCATTTATGCCACAGGGAACCATAGAAAAGCCGCATATGCTCACCGATATGGCGCGCAGGACAGTATACCCGGTTCTGTTGAGTATCAGTTTTTCGCACCTGCTGAATGACTCTATTCAATCGCTGATCCCTTCTCTTTACCCGGTTTTGAAAAGTGCCTACCATTTAAACTATGCCCAGGTAGGGCTGATTACATTCACCTTTCAGATCACGGCTTCATTATTACAACCGTTTGTGGGGTATTATACTGACAGGCACCCCCAACCCTATTCCCTGCCCGTGGGGATGAGTTGTACCCTGTTGGGCTTGGTGCTCCTTTCCCTTTCCCAAAGTTTTTCCACTACCTTACTCTCTGTGGGTTGCATTGGAATGGGATCAGCCATCTTCCACCCGGAATCCTCCAAGGTCGCCTTTATGGCCTCCGGTGGTCGTAGGGGTTTGGCCCAGTCCATTTTCCAGGTAGGAGGGAATACAGGAAGTGCCATTGGGCCCCTGCTTGCCGCCTTGATTATTGTACCCTATGGAAGATCTCACATTTTGTATTTTGGTTTGCTGGCCCTGCTGGCTATTATGGTGCTCATATTTATAGGGAGGTGGTACAAGCAGAATTTTCAGGCCATCATGAAGAAACACCGCAGAATCGTAGCCGAAGAAAGTCCCAATTTGTCCCGGAGCAAGCTAAGGCTCACTATTTTCATCCTCCTGCTGCTTATTTTTTCAAAATATTTTTACCTGGCAAGTATGACCAGCTATTTTACCTTTTTCCTCATCAATAAATTTCATGTATCGGTCCAGAATTCGCAGATTCACCTGTTTATCTTTTTAGCCTCCGTGGCAGCAGGCACCTTCATGGGTGGCCCGCTGGGGGACCGGTTTGGCAGAAAGTATGTGATCTGGTTTTCGATTTTGGGAGTGGCCCCCTTCACCCTCCTGCTGCCCCATGCCAACCTGCTTTGGACTGGCATCCTATCCGTCATTATAGGATTTATCCTGTCTTCTGCCTTTTCCGCCATTCTGGTTTACGCACAGGAACTATTGCCCGGGAAGGTGGGTATGATCTCGGGCTTATTTTTTGGATTTGCCTTTGGAATGGGAGGTATCGGTTCTGCCTTATTGGGTATCCTGGCCGACCACACCAGTATCATCTTTGTATACCAGATATGTGCTTTTCTCCCCCTCATAGGCCTCTTTACCGGGTTTTTACCCAATATCCATCACCGGGTGACCCGGGGGTGAAGTTTCTGAGTCACCAGATTTCCATAGTACTGGATTTGGTATCAAATTCGATAGCCTTGCGCGCGCTTTTGTTCTGAAATTTCTTCGAAAAATCAGGTCCTCCGCCTCGAAGCAGAAGGAAAGGGGGTCATATAACTGTTTTCCCAAATCTCTTACCCGGAAACCTCAATAGTCATACATTTGCAACCAATTCGACCGATCCGCGGTATGGCAAGGCCGGCTTCTCCCCGGAAAAGGGTGCTTGACATCACGGAAGCAAGGAGGTCGAAAGGCAAAACCTCAAATCGAATCTATGAAACATTATAAGATCATCGGAGTCGTCACCGGGCTGGTACTGATCATAAGCTGTCTGCTTCCCTGGGCCTACTATCCGGATCTGCAGAAGAGTTTTACCGGATTTTTTTCCGAGCACAATATTTACGGGAAGCCCGGTATCATATTTGTCTTTATTGCGGCAGTATCGATCCTGCTGGTTATGAAAAACAAGGTCTGGGCAAAGCGAACCCACGTGATATTATCCGCACTGAATATAGGTTATCTGATCAAAACCTATATCCTGTTTACCTCCTGCTACAGCGGATATTGCCCCAGGAAGGAACTGGGAATTTACCTGCTGGTACTCAGTTGCCTTATGCTGTTGATTGTTTCTCTTTTCCCCGATCTGAAACTGGTGGAGGAAACTGAAAAATAGCGGCTGAAATCCCTTCAATCGGCAGGATGTAAATTTCCCTATTACTCAAAGAGTTCAAGTTTGCTCTTGGGGCGATCCTTGTCTCTCCAGATAAATGATTTGAGATACCGCTGGTCATTTGGAATTTTTGACATGGGAAAGAATTTTCCGGAAATCTGGTTGATGAAGACCACCTTTTGTAACTCGTCCTTTTTGAAATACAGGTTGATCAGATCTCCTGATGCCCGGTTCATCCCGAGGTAGGCGCTGTCTTCATCCTGGGCATAGTATATACTCTCTGCCTGGGATCCCCGGACCGTCATATAATGGATGACTCCCTTGTCAAAGTATCCGTTGATGGTCTTGCCTGAAATCTGGTTGAAAAATCCCTGGGTAGTCCGGTTCACAATGATTCCTTTGTCGAAGGCATAGAGCCGTTCAGGCTTTTTATCCTTGGTAAAAAGGAAAATGGTATCTCCCGTAATTTGTGAATGGCCACTCCAGATAACCGGATCGCGAAATAGCC
>JAJXYG010000060.1 GCA_021780705.1 Bacteroidota bacterium | reverse complement strand
GGTCCAAAGGCCCGACACGCAGTGGAACAAGGATCTGGACATGAAGCAGGCCTTCAGTCTGGGAGCCGTGCCCTATTTCCAGGAAGTGGCCCGGAGGGTCGGCAGGGATACCATGAAATACTGGATTGACACCCTGCATTATGGCAATATGGATCTCAGCGGTCCCATAGATTCCTTCTGGCTGAATAATACCCTGAAAGTCTCCCCGGATGAACAACTGGGGCTTATGGAAAAACTCTATTTTGACCAGCTTCCCTTTGAAAGAAGAACCCAGGATATTGTCAGTGAAGCCATGTTGAAGGAAGACAATACCCTTTATAAATTCAGTTACCACGCCGGCTGGGGGACAGACCCTGCCTCAAACCCGATAGGATGGCTCCAGGGTTGGATCGTGGAAAACCGCCACGTATACTTCTTTGTAACCCTGGCCAAATCTGCGGACAAAGGGGTGGACATGAAGACCATACCCCTGAAAATTACCAGGGAGATCCTGACCCATATGGGATTTTTTAAGGGCGAAAAATAAGCCGGAGGAACTCCTATCCCGGCATCCGGGAAATGTATTTTTCCATCTGTTTGATCTGATCCACGATCTGGGGGGTGGTGGGTTTGAGGGCCTTTACCTTCCTGAAATATTCTTTGGCCGCCCTGAACTCTCTTTTGTTCACCATGATGGAGGACAGCTGGAGATAAGCGGCTGCCTCATTTTCTTTGTCGGGCAGGCCGGAGCGGATGGCCTGGCGGATATAATTTTCAGCTTCCCGGATATTTCCCTTTTGCATGGCAAGCATGCCGAGTTGCAATTTATTGCTTCCTTCAGCCTCCTTCATGGGCATTCCCAGGCTGAGGCTCTTTTTCATATGCGCTTCTGCATTATCGTAATCCTCATTGACCATGGCCAGATTGCCCTTGATGGTAAAATACACGGAACGAACCGGTTTGATAAGAAGTCCCGGAAACCAGATGGAATCTATCACCTTCTGGGCTCCCTCCATGTCTCCGTTTTCCATATATTCCTGGATCAACCTCATGGGGCCAAAGAGAAAATGACCCACCACCAGCACCGCCGCAATCAGGTAGAGAATAAAGGATGGCCAGAAGCTGGTCTCCACATTGACAAAAATGGCCAGCAGGAGAAAGAAACCTCCCAGCTGAAGCCGGTATTTGATGATGATATTCAGAAATTTCATACTATGATGGTTTGTCCAACCAGGAAAATCAAGGATCCAAAAATGCACCCTCCCTGGAGGGAGGCGGAATTCCTAACCTGAGCCGGGTTGATTTAAGGCAGCGAAATTAAAATAAACTGCCGACTTACGAGAATTAAAGCTTGCGGATTTGGCAAGAGGGACTGAGAATTCCCTTCCGGGATCCTCAAAAAAGGGGGGATCTCACCTGATCCAGCCGGAGCTCGAGTTTACCTATCCAATATTCTAGCGGCGTTTGCCAGACAGCGCGGAGAGCTGATAGCCCACCTCCAGGCCAACCATCAAGTATTTTGGTCTTGTCTCCAACCCCCGCCACCCCCGGGGCCAGGTTGTGCATGCCAATTTCAGTAAAAGCCCAGACGCTGAAGGGGGGCGCTGCCAGGGTATAGCCCGCATGTACCTGGATCCCGAAGTCTCCCCGGGTATAATCTCCCTGTTTGCCTACATGGATTAAGCACAGTGAACCCTTCGGAAGGTTTAAAATCTTTCCCTGGAGACTCTCATTTTTTGGGTGGACAGGTCCGGGAAAGTATCTACAGTTCCGGTGAATCAGATAGGAAAAAATCAGGTACTAAAATTCCATCACACCGCGTGAATCCGAAATACCTAATACTAACTATTTTGCCTGGAGGCGGACCTGCGCAGTGATAAATAAAAGGAACTTGCCATTCTTGGTAATTGAAACAGAAGACCCCGGGAATCAGAATCACTTTTTTCAGATTTGAAGCCGAAATCACTTTGGTTTAAAAAAATAGTTAGAAGTGGCTATTTCCTGCCTTGAGGTATGTCCTTAATTTTATTGCAGATGTTTGATTGCCTTGCCTTTAAGACCTCAGTAATTTTTCATGCCAAAAAGATCTACAGTGAATGTAAAATCATGCACCAGACTCATACTTCTTTGTGGGGTATTATCCTCTCTTTGGTTGTTTCAGGGATGCTCCAAGGGATCGAACTCGAGCAATGGAAGCAACCCATCGGGGTATTACCTGACCGCCACTATTAACGGACAATCCTGGAGTGCCAACCTGAAGACAAAGATTCAAAATGCACCCGCAGTAGGAGTTTTGGCAAATGCCTTTGGCACCGACATCATCGTGGGACTGGGATTCAAGGTGGGGAATAATGATTCATCATATAACGGCAAGGATACCCCGTAGCTCGGCTAGCGGGGAGGAATTGCCGGTTCCTTTTTTGGGTTAAAAAAAGGTGAAATGTAGACTGGTAGCGGATCCCCGCTGTATTTAAAGGGGGAAGAATTACACTTTCTATCACTGCTATCCTTAATTTTACATTTTCAAGTAATTGTCTGATTGGTGCCTGGTGAATCTTACCCTGAAAATAAAACTTCTGCCGGATTTCAGGCAACAGGAGTCTTTGAAAAAGACCCTGGCACTGTGTAACGATGCCTGTAACGAAATCTCCCAAATCTGTTTTGAAAAGAAAATCTGGGAACTCAGCTCATAGGAA
>JAJXYG010000063.1 GCA_021780705.1 Bacteroidota bacterium | reverse complement strand
CTATGCACGCAGCCTGGGTATCGACTTCATAATTTGCGACCACCACCTGCCGGATGCCATCCTGCCTGAGGCGCTGGCCATCCTGAACCCCAAGCAAGAAGGATGTCATTACCCTTATAAAGAGCTATGTGGCTGCGGGGTAGGATTTAAACTTATCACTGCCTTATGTACCCGAATGGGACTGGATGAGGCGCATTATTTGTGTTACCTCGATTTGGTGGTTACAGCCATCGGGGCTGATATAGTTCCGGTAACTGGTGAAAACCGGGTCCTAGCCTTCTATGGACTCCAGAAACTCAATTCCAATCCCACAGCCGGTATCAAGGCCCTTATCGAACTGAGCGGCCTAAAAAAGGAATTTACCCTCCACAATGTGGTCTTTGCCATCGCTCCCCGGGTGAATGCTGCCGGCAGGATGGACGAGGCAGGCAAGGCCGTGGAATTATTCATCGAAGATGATCTGAATGGGGCCCGGGATTATGCTGCCATGCTCCACCAGGATAATTCAGACAGAAAGCAGGCTGATGCCACGATCACCGAAGAAGCCCTCTCCATCATCCAGGGTGATGAGAAACTCATCCGTGCCAGTACCACTGTGGTGTTCCAACCCCATTGGCACAAGGGTGTGGTCGGAATTGTGGCCAGCAGGCTCATAGAAACCTATTTCAGGCCTACGGTAGTTCTTGCCCAGCATGGAGAAATCGTGGGAGGAAGCGCCCGCAGTGTTCCCGGCTTCAATCTCTATGAAGCCATCCATGCCTGCCGGGACCTCCTGCTGGGTTATGGCGGCCATTTTGCTGCGGCAGGCCTGACCCTGGATCCCGAAAACCGGGAAGCCTTCCAGCAAAAATTTGAGGAGGTAGTCAGTGCTACTATCGATCCGCGGCTGCTCATCCCGGAAATTACCGTAGATGCAGAAATTGAATTTTCTGAAATCACCCAGTCCTTTTATAACATAATTGCTCAAATGGATCCATTCGGACCCGAAAATCCCATTCCCGTATTTTTGACCCGGGGGGTCACCAGCACTTCCGGAACCCGGATAGTTAAGGAGCATCACATCCGGTTTGTAATGAAAAAGGATGAATGCGTGCTCACCGGAATCGGTTTTAATTTGGCTGACAAATTTTCCCTGCTTCAATCAGGTCAACCGGTTGACCTGCTCTACCACGTAGATGAAAATGAATACAATGGTAACACCCAGCTGCAACTCAGGGTGATAGACCTGAAGCCTTCCACCCTTCACCCCAATACCCCATGACATGATCAGGAAGTTCCGGTCCTTTTTCAACTATTGGGTCTTTATTGGCACTAACTGGAATTTCAGTCTGGCCACCTTCACCATTTTTCATGAAATCAGGGGAGAAAAAAAATATGGACTGGACACCCTGCGGATCGACCGCCTGAAATCACTCAGCGTCAAGGGAGACAATAAGATACATGGTTCCATATACCAGGGCTGCAACTATTTTGTCCTGGAAAAGGGATTTGATTTTCTAAAGCAATATGGTCCCTTCCGTCATTTCGTAGATTTCGGGTGCGGGAAAGGCAGGGCGCTGGCCGTGGCGGCCCATTATGGATTTAACCGGATCACCGGGGTGGATTTTGCAGCCGCCCTGTGCCAGGAGGCCGAATCCAACCTCCGGGACCAAAAGATAAGGTTCCCCGAAACCAAATTTGCCGTCCTGCATGAAGATGCCTCCATGTATCCTATTGAGCCGGACCAGGACGTCTTTTTTTTCTTCAACCCCTTTGACGAAGTGGTCATGCTTCAGGTAGTCAAAAACCTGCTTGCCTCCCTGCGAAAGCATCCCAGGAAGCTTTGGGTATTTTATGCCAACCCGGTCGACAAGGAAATTTTTCTCAGTGCAGGTTTTGAAGAGCGGCATTATATAAAGAAATTGCAGTACCTGGAATTAAGTATCCTTTCTCTGACCCCTACCAGGTAAGGGGAATTGAGTAGGAAGGTAGCGATTAGTTCGCTACCTGTCCCCTCCAGCCACCGTACGTACGGACCCGTATACGGCGGCACATTAGAATAATACAGGGTGAAGGGTGCTTAGCTCATTGAGAGATAAGTACCCTTCCCTCTTTAGTAAGGAACTGTTCAGTGTTGAGTTTAAGATAAAACTACCGCTGGTGCGCCAGTAGCCCTTACGGGTATTGGCCCATTGGTAGGCCTGCCATTCGGGCGTCCCCAACTGGGCAAGCATCTTTATCCGGGTTGAAGGGAGTTTCCATTGCTTCCAGTAGCATGACCTGATTCGGCGCCGGACCCATTCATCTAAGTCCCTGAACACACTTCTTGCCTCACTCAGTTTAAAGTACTGTACCCAGCCCCGGTTTAATTGCCTCAGCTTCTCGTAGCGCTTGTACATGGCGTACGGCTTGCTTCTCGAGGTAATCGTCCGGACTTTGGCCTTATACTTCGCTATGCTACTCCTCGCAACTTTTAAACCAACCTCTCCTCCCTTCTTCCGGTAGAAACTGTAGCCTAGAAGCTTGCTTTTCCAAGGTCGGTTTGCCTCGCTCTTGGTTCGGTTTACCTCCAGTTTAAGTTCCTTTTCAATGTAGCTGCTCACACTTTTCAGTATTCGTGCCGCTGCCCGACCGCTTCTTGTAAACACACAAAGGTCATCGGCGTATCGCACAAATCGGTGCCCACGCCTTTCCAGTTCTT
>JAJXYG010000220.1 GCA_021780705.1 Bacteroidota bacterium | reverse complement strand
ATCGAGTCGCTCCACATTCTGGACCATTCCCTCTGCGGCCCCGAATTCCGTGACCACCTTATTTTTTATTGCGGCACTTTCAAATACCATGCGGATGTCAATTTGGGTCTTGTCACCCAGGTCCGTGAAATCTGCCGTGAAAGTGAATCTAGGGTCTGAAATATGGTCAAAGGAAATCCGCTTGTGCTTTACGATTTCCCGGAACCTGCTCCTGTTGGGATAGTCGGTGCCATCGGGGCCGTGCATGATCAATTCCCACATGCCTCCCTGGCTGACCTCCATTTGGGAAATCGAGCTGCGAAAGCCGTTAGGTCCCCACCAGTGGCGGATGTGTTCCGGTTGGGTCCATACTTCCCAAACAAGTGATACCGGTGCATTGACGACCCTGGAAAGGGAGAGTTCCCGGGTTTCGGTAGTTGGTTGTAACGTGTCCATACAATTGATTTTTAAAGTGAATAATTTGGTGATGGCTTATTTTCTTTTTTTGGCGGGTCCAGATCCGGGCTTGGGTACCGGCTGTGGTCCTTTTTTTTGCAATGTTTCCAGGTACGTTTCCAATGCGTCGAGTTTTTGGGTCCAGAATTCCCGGTATTGTTCCACCCAGTCTGCCACTTCATTTAACTTTTTGAGATCGGGTTCACAGAACCTGAGCCTGCCTTCCTGTTTCATCCGGATGAGTCCGCATTCAGTCAGGATCCGAATGTGCTTGGATATGGCTGGGCGACTTACTTCAAAATGATCGGCTACTTCGTTAAGGTGCATATTTTTTTGGGAGACCAGTTGAATGATCTCCCGGCGGGTGGGATCGGCGATTGCCTGAAACACATCTCTTCTCATCATGGTGGAATTATTTTATGTAACCATTCGGTTACAAATATAGGAAACCATTTGGTTACACAAAATTTTTTTTCAGGGAAACCTTCCCTCAGGGATCCTTCCCCCTAGGGGAGGCACCACAAAAAAGGGTATTTTTACCGCCATCAGCCGACACCAATGAAAGAGATTACCGATAAGATCAAATCATTTTTTGAAGTACACCACCCGGACCCGATCCTTTCTTTTGAAAAAATTCCCAAGTCCGGGGGGGACCGGATTTACTTCAGGATCCAAACCTCCTCAGGAAGCTACATTGCCACCTATAATGAAAATATCAGGGAGAATGAAGCCTTCCTGCATTTTTCATCTGCCCTGAAAGAAGCGCAGGCACCCGTACCCCAGATTTATGAAATTGACGACTCACAAACCATGTACCTGCAGGAAGACCTGGGCAGTTTGTCCCTGCTGGACCACCTTGAAAAAGAAGGATACTCCGATCATGTATATAGCCTGTACCAGAAGAGCCTGAAATCGCTGGCATGGTTACAGATCAAGGGGGACGCTGTAATAGATTACAGCCACTCGATCACCTCGCGCGAATTTGGTAAGCAGGCCATCATGAGCGACCTGCTCTATTTCAAATACTATTTCCTGGATACCCTGAAAATCCCCTATGACAAGGAAATGCTCATCTCGGAATTTGAAGACCTCAGCGCCTACCTGGACCGGGTGGAAAGCAAGTATTTCATGTTTAGGGATTTTCAGTCCCGAAATATCTATATCCAACACGAGTCACCTTATTTCATCGACTACCAGGGTGGGATGAAGGGGGCCCTGCAGTATGATGCCGCTTCGCTGCTCTGGCAGGCAAAGGCGAACCTGCCGGATAGCTGGAAAAATGAGTTGCTGGAATATTATATGGACGCCGTCAGTGAAATCCTGCAAAGGCCCCTGGACCGGTCCCGGTTCACGAGCCAGTATAACGGGTATGTGCTGATCCGCCTGCTGCAGGTGCTCGGTGCCTACGGCTTCCGGGGACTATTTGAACGCAAGGCTCATTTTCTGATCAGCATTCCTTTGGGACTTTCCAATCTGAAATGGTTTTTGGAGCATAAGGAAACGGGGATCTCCCTGCCTGAATTCGAAAGAATCCTGCGCCTGGTCGTCGACGACCAGATCATGGAGCGCTTTCGGCCGGCCCAGGCCAACCCGGATACCCCCCTGGTGGTCACCATCAACAGCTTTTCCTACCTCAAGGATGGGTATCCTGTGACAGAAACCGAAGGGGCCGGAGGGTTTGTATTTGATTGCAGAGGTATTGAAAACCCGGGGAGGCAGGAAGTCTTCAAAGTCCAAAATGGACGGGACAAGCCGGTGAAGGACTTTTTGGAACAGCAAACCCGGATGCCGGAGTTCCTCAATAGTGTGTACACCCTGGCGGATATTGCAGTGGAAAATTACCTGGAGCGCGGCTTTACTTCCCTGGTATTTAATTTTGGATGTACCGGGGGTCAGCACCGCAGCGTCTATGCCGCAGATGCCCTGGTCCGTCACTTAAGAAACAAGTTTAAAGTGAAGGTGGATCTGCACCACCTCCAGCAAAATATTCACGAGAAAAAGGGTTTTTAAAAAAAAAATTGGCTCATAAACTACCCCGCTAGCCGAGCTGCCGGGGTATTTAACCCTGACTAATGATTCAAAGTACAATACATAGTCGAGTTTTCAGGATGGTTTATGGCATCCCCGAGCGTAGCAATATTTTTGCTGGCATTGATGTCAGCGTCCATATTGTTTCCGCAGTGTCTACAATCAAACCGCTTTCGCCTTCGTCTGCCTATGTGATGACACACACTGCAGGTTTGAGAGGTATATGC
>JAJXYG010000147.1 GCA_021780705.1 Bacteroidota bacterium | reverse complement strand
ACCCAATCGTAAGGTAAGAGCAGAGGATCATCACAAAATCCACCTCCCTCTACGGTTCCCTGCCACCAAATACCTTTGCCGCACATATTCTATATTACATAATCTTTCCACTTCGTATCGGAACTTCCGGAAGCCACCACATTCTCTATGAAGGCCATCCCCCTCACGCCATCCTCTGCGCCAGGAAAATCCAGCATTTCCGGAGTGGGTTCCTTTCCATTAATTTTTGCCAGCAGGGTCTGGGCAAAATTGTGGTAAATATTTCCGAAAGCTTCCAGGTAACCTTCAGGATGCCCACCCGGGGTCCTGCAATTTTTGGTAGCAAACGAACTTAACGCCTGGGTATAATTGGAGCCTGCCCTGAGCATCTCGGTCGGCTTATCCAGCCATTTCACCCACAGGGTATTGGGTTCCTGTTGGGACCATTCCAACCCACCCTTCTCTCCATATATTTTGAACTTAAGGGAGTTCTCCTCTCCTGCGGCCACCTGGGAAGCCACCAGGACACCCGCCACATTGTTTTCGAATTTCAAAAGCACATTCCCGTCGTCATCCAAAGCCCTGCCTGCTACCATAATATTAAGGTCTGCACAAAGTTTGGTGATCTTAAGGCCGGATATATATTCAGCCAGGTGGGCGGCATGGGTGCCGATATCCCCCATGGCCCCTGCCTTTCCGGACTTTTTGGGATCGGTCCTCCAGGCTGCCTGCGCATTGCCTTCCCGTTCGGACAATTTACTAAGCCAGCCCTGCGCATATTCCACTACAATCTTTCTTGGTTTTCCAATTTCCCCATGCTTAACCATATACCGAGCCTGCTTTACCATGGGATATCCGGAATAGGTATGAGTAAGACACAAATAAAGCCCTGTCTCGTTAACTTTCTGCTGCAATTGCTTTGCTTCCTCCAGGGTGAAGGTCATGGGTTTTTCCACCACCACATTGAATCCGTGATCCAGGGCCATCATGGCCGGGGCAAAATGGGCAAAATTGGGGGTGACTATGGTTATGAAATCAATTCTCTTGTCCGCAGGCATCCGGGACTCCTTTTCAATCATCTCGTCATAGGTAAGATAGATCCGGTCGGGAGGAAGGAATAATTCATGGCCGGATTCCCTGGCAATCTCAGGATTGATACTCAGCGCACCGCATCTTAATTCAATCAGGCCATCCATATTGGCCGCAATCCGGTGTATGGCACCGATGAAGGCGTCTTTACCACCGCCTATCATCCCCATTCGAAGTTTTCTCATATTCATTATTTTGCAATTCGTGTAAAAAAATAGATTTGAAAAAATAACTAAAAGATTTTAAAAAAAAATTTCCAATAAAATGATTTGATTATTAAAAATAGTACATTTATTCCTTCCAAAACTAAACTCATAATTTTAACTTATGAAATTATCGATACGATTGCAACTATCCTTCATGATGTTTCTGGAATTTTTTATCTGGGGTGCCTGGTTTGTGACCTTGGGAACATTCCTTTTCAATAACCTTCACGCCACTGGTGAACAAAGTGGTTCAGTCTTCTCCACCCAGTCCTGGGGCGCCATCATTGCACCATTCATCATAGGCCTTATCGCAGACCGTTATTTCAATGCAGAAAAAATCATGGGCCTCCTGCACCTGGTGGGTGCCGTACTGATGTACCAGATGTACCGGGCTACTGACATCACGATTTTCTATCCTTACGTCCTGGCGTACATGATTCTTTATATGCCTACCCTGGCCCTGGTAAATTCTATTTCCTTCAACCAGATGAAGGACCCGGAAAAAGAATTCTCTTCCATCCGGGTCTGGGGTACTATAGGCTGGATTGCAGCGGGACTCCTGATCAGTTATGCATTTTTCTGGGATTCCGATACCAATGTAAAAGAAGGATTACTCAGAAACACCTTCCTGCTGGGCTCCATTTCTTCTCTGGTATTGGGGCTTTTCAGTTTTACCTTGCCCAAAACTCCCCCTAAGGTCGCAAAGGGCACTAAGGTGAGTATTTCAGATATCATCGGTCTGGATGCGCTCAAACTATTAAAGAATAAAAACTTCCTGATATTTTTTGTCGCCTCTATATTAATATGCATTCCACTGGCCTTCTACTACCAGAATGCCAACCCCTTTCTTTCCAACATCGGAATGAAAAACCCAACCGGAAAGATGACGATCGGACAGTTTTTGGAGATATTTTTCCTGTTACTCCTTCCTTTCTTCTTCAAACGATTTGGATTCAAGTTCACGATTCTAATGGGGATGCTGGCATGGGCAGTTCGCTACGCCCTATTTGCCTATGGGAATGCCGGCGACCTCAGCTTCATGCTGATCATTGGTATTGCACTTCACGGGATCTGCTATGACTTCTTTTTCGTGTCCGGACAAATTTATACCAATGCCAAAGCAGGTGAAAAATATAAAAGTGCTGCCCAGGGACTTATTACCCTGGCTACTTATGGGGTCGGAATGTTGATGGGTTTCAAAATTGCCGGGATCATTACTGATATGTATACTAAAGGGGCAGGTGCCTATGACTGGAAAATGATCTGGATCATTCCTTCCCTGATTGCGCTTGCCGTATTTATTTTGTTCCTGGTCTTCTTCAGGAGCAAAAACGAAGCACCTATTCCCGAGGCTGAATTGAATATATAAAAACATGCGAGCAAAACAAACCAGAAGAAACGTACTAAAAAATATTGCATTGGGGACT
>JAJXYG010000109.1 GCA_021780705.1 Bacteroidota bacterium | reverse complement strand
ATAAAGGACGGGCTGGCGCTCTTTGTGGATTGTTTGGATTTTGAGATAAGCTATAATGATTTAAAGTCGGAAAACCCCTGTTGTGTGGTTCAGAAAGATACCTTATCAGTGTTCTTAATTCAGGACAAGGAATTTGCTGACAAAGACAGACCTGAGATTCGACTTCATACAGATAACATTGAAGATGCTTATGCCAATATCTCCGGGGCACATCCGCAGTTTCTGCATCCCAATCTGAATAAAATCACCTTGCGCCCCTGGGGCGCCAAAGAATTTGCTTTAAAAGACAACACCAATGTATGCGTTATCATTCAGCAATGGTAACCGAAAATTTATGTGGAAATCTTCAAATATCCTGTCTTTTTTTGTGGCTGCTTTCTCTTGGACACCACTAAAAGTTTTTTCGATAAAAAATTAAACATCCATTGCGCAAACAACCACCTTACACAACGCCCTGCAGACTTGTGAAATTCCTATGAGTCTTAACAGGAAATCCTATTTGACGGGTTTGGGTGGTTCGCAATTATCATAAAAGATTAATTGAAACTCATATGGCCAAACAAATTATTGGTGTTTTATTACTGATGGTAATTCCCTGCACCAGTTCATTTGCACAAAAAAGTCCAGGACAAATTTTTCCAGACAGCCTGGTGCAGCCAAGAATGCGAATCATGATCGATAATGATTTCGGCGGCGACCCTGATGGATTGTTTGAGTTAGTCCATTTTTTGCTGTCTCCCTCTGTTGAAATCCGCGGTATCATCGGCTCTCATCTCAGGCCAGGTGATGGTTTTGACCGTTCTAACGAAACGGCAACCCATGCCAAACAAAAGATTGAGGAAGTGCTGAAAATCATGCATCTTACCGGCCGGTATCCTGTGTATCAGGGCTCTAACCTGCCATTGGAAAATGACAGTACCCCGCAACCATCGGACGCCGTAAATGCCATCATAAAAGAAGCTATGCGCACTGACACAAAGCTTCCTTTATATGTAGTATGCGGTGCAGGGCTTACCGACCTGGCCAGTGCCTATCTCAGGCAACCCGAAATTGCCAGTCATTTGACCTTGATCTGGATTGGGGGGCCTGAATATACCGATATTGCTCCCCCACCTCCCCACTATACCCGTCTAGAATATAATTTAGGCATTGATCTAAAAGCCGGCCAGGTAATCTTTAATAAATCTTCCATACCGATTTGGCAGGTACCCCGCAATGCATTCCGCCAGGTAATCATACCCTATTCTTCTTTATTGCTAAAGGTGAATACCCAGGGGCAGATCGGCAAGTATCTAACTTCCAATATCGAACGCATTATGAAGATGGGCTTAAAGTACCACTTCAATGTGGGGGATGCCTATATTCTTGGCGACAGCCCTTTGGTTTTGCTCACCGCATTGCAGTCCTCCTTTGAACCGGATCCCTCCTCGAGTGAATATGTATTGAGGCCAGCTCCACTGATTGACGACCAGGGATTGTACGAAGTGAATCTTTCGGGAAGAAATATTAGAGTGTATACCCGGTTAGATGTCCACCTTTTGCTCGATGATTTTTATTCCAAACTTGAGTTGTTTAACCAGGTGAAAAAATAAATAAGTAATCTAAGTAAATCTTTGGAGCAAGGTTCGGTTGCCTCTACCCCTTTGAATTTACAGCCCCGTAGCCTTTTCCATCTGTTCGGTATACCTTTCTCCTACCACCTTTATTTGGGAGGAGGCCCCCTGCATTTCCCTTAATTCTGACTGGGTCAGTTCGATACCTGCTGCGCCTGCATTTTCAATTACCCTACCCACCTTGGTAGTCCCCGGAATGGGTACAATCCAGGGTTTTTGGGCCAGCACCCATGCAAGAGTGATTTGGGCAGGTGTAGCTTTCCTTTTCTCTGCAAATTCCTGGATCAGGTCCAGCAGCGCCCTATTGGCCACCCTTGCTTCCTCGGTATACCTGGGCAAAGTATTGCGGATGTCTCCTTCTGCAAAGCGGGTTGTTTCATCGATCTTCCCGGCGAGGTACCCTTTGCCAAGTGGACTGTAAGCCACCAGCCCAATTCCCAGTTCCTCAATCGTGGGAATAATCTCCCTTTCATGCTGGCGGGTCCACAGGGAATATTCACTCTGGAGGGCAGTTAAAGGCTGCACTGCATGTGCCCTGCGAATGGTCCGGGCTCCCGCTTCAGAAAGACCAAAATGTCTGACTTTCCCTTCCCGGATCAACTCTCCCACGGTTCCTGCCACCTCTTCAATCGGCACTTTGGGATCCACCCGGTGCTGATAGAACAAATCCAGCACCTCCACCCGAAGTCTTTTAAGGGAAGCCTCCGCCACTTTACGGATATTATCAGGATGGCTGTTGACCCCATTCATCTTCCCGTCCTGGATATTAAAGCCAAACTTGGTGGCAATCACCACTTTGCCCTTAAAGGGTGCCAGCGCCTCCCCCACCAGTTCTTCATTGGTGTATGGACCATATACTTCAGCGGTATCAAAAAAGGTGATTCCCTGGTCCAGTGCCGCATGAATTACCTTGATCATCTTACTTTTTTCTCCGGCTGGACCATAGCCAAAACTCATGCCCATGCAGCCAAGACCGATGGCAGATACTTCCAGGGTACTGTTTCCCAATTTTCTATTTTTCATTTGTGTTTTTATTTAGGTTGTTAAGAAGTTACAAAATTAATCTGAGCTCCGGGTAAAAAATAACAAAAACAACACCAATACCTACAAAATTCAAACAAGGCGCTTTAATAGTCATACCCTCAGCCCACCTATTGTTTCTAATGAGTACTGAATCGGAGATCGGGAAATATGATGATAATCTAAATACCTGGAGCTGGAAGCGGGGAGCCGTAAAAATGTATCTCGTAAATTACCGGGGTAATACCGGAAAGGTGGGGAAAGAAGGTGCCCGTACTTAATTCTGAACAACCTGGTGGATACTATTTCTGGTGATATTGTACCTTTGTACCTTTAATTAGATTATGGGGGATACAAAAACACATATTCTGGAAGATTCAGAAACCGACGTGCTCGTGGATGAGGAAGGAGTGTGTCAGCTCATTGTCTGGAATGATGAAGTGAATACTTTCGATTGGGTGATTTCTACCCTCATGGAAGTATGCGGTCATTCCGAAGAACAGGCCGAACAGTGTGCAATGATCATCCATACCAAGGGTAAATATTCCGTGAAGGAGGGCTCATATGCCCTGCTCAAACCTATGTGTGATGCCATCACCGATAGGGGAATTAACGCCACTGTGGAAGCACTTTCGGAAAGATAACCCGCTCTCCAACTTCCTGCCATTCTTCCGGCATAGCCGGTAGTACCCCCGACTCCCCCAAACCTCAAATCCTACCTTTTCATGACGGTGATTTTAACCAAGAATCAGACTGATTTTCCGGATCCCGGTCAGGCTGATGAGGTAGGACTGATAGCTATCGGCGGTAACCTATCCACCCCATCCCTGCTGAACGCCTACCGAAAAGGCATCTTCCCCTGGTATTCGGATCCGGATCCCATCTGCTGGTACAGCCCGGATCCCCGGTTTGTCTTATTTCCAAAAGATTTAAAGATCAGCCACAGCATGCGTAAGCTCCTGCGTAAAGGCTTATTTCGATTTTCGGTTGACGAGGCTTTCAGGGAGGTAATCGCTCATTGCAGATCGGTTGCGCGCAAAGGAGATCCGGGTACCTGGATTACCTCGGAAATGGAAGCTGCCTATATCCGGCTATTCGAAACGGGATATGCCCATAGTGCAGAAACCTGGTTGGGTGACCGGTTGGTAGGCGGGTTATACGGGGTACAGTTGGGACAGGTATTCTTTGGAGAGAGCATGTTTTCTCTGGAGGCCAATGCCAGTAAATTTGCTCTGATCAGTCTCGTGGAGTATCTAACGAAAAAAGGGATTCAGTTAATAGACTGCCAGGTGCATAGCACTCACCTGGAAAGCCTGGGAGCCACCCTGATCCCGCGTAAATTTTTCACCCGCCTGGTCGAGAAATTAACTGCCTAAGGAAATTTTTTTATAAGGATATTTTGCCGCGTGGGAATAGACGAGTCCCCTTATATAGTCATTCTCCAGATAAGGGGTCAGGTAATCTTTTAAATCATCCATCGTATGTACGGCGCTATCTGAAGGCAGGTATCCCATCCCGTAAAACCTCCCCCTTTCCATGAGTATACAACTTTGCTGGGCTTCCTCCAGTCCCTGGTCCAGTATGGCAAAACTGGGTAGTTCCTTTTGGAGATGGTTAATGCAATCTTGCACCCGCCGGTTATAGGACTCCGGAGATTCCACGCGTTCGCATATCCCGTCACAACTGAACTGGCCTTCACCCTGGCAGCCCACCTGTTCAGATTGCAGATAGCACCGCTTGGGGCATAACCCGAATTTTGGAATCAGTTTTCTGAGCAGGCCCTGACCTTCCATCAACAATCCAAAAGTATATAGCGGAGGCAGGTTCTTTTTTTTCTTTTCTATGCCGAGTCGTATGAATCCCTTCTGGTCCTCAAAAGCATACAACCCATAGGTCTGTTCGAACCTTTTTAGGCTGCGGTTTTGTTCTGGCCAGATTTTTTTTATTTCAATGCTTTCCAGGATAAAGGCCATTAACTCAGTGGCGGTAGGCTGAAAAGTGATGGAGTAAATTTTTCGGAGAAATTCCTGCTTCTGCCGCCCGGGTTTGTTATTGGAAAAATGGCTGTTCACCCTTTTGGACAGGTTCTTTGCCTTCCCGACATAGATGATCTTTCCCTTCTTATCGTGAAAATAATATACCCCCGGCTGGTTGGGAAGCCGGTTGATCATTGACGGATCGAGATTGGGTGGGAGAAAATGCTGTTTGCTTTTTACTTTAAGCATGGAATCCAGTACCCCCCGGGTATCCTTTTGCACCAGGTGGTGAAACAATACAGCGGTCGCTGCGGCATCTCCGCCTGCCCGGTGCCGGTTTTCAATGGGGATACCCAGGTACTTGCAGAGTTTTCCCAACCCGTATCCGGGCAGGCCGGGTATAATTTGCCTGCTGAGTCGGATGGTACAAAGCTTTTTGCTGTTGAGCTGAAAACCTGCCTCACCCAGATGGAACTTCACGAAGGAATAATCGAAGTTGACATTGTGGGCCACAAATACCTTGTCCTGCAGGAGCTCAAATAACTCAGCGGCTATATGGCCAAAAGGTCTTTCATTTTGCACCATCTCATTGGTGATCCCGGTAAGCGCCTCCACATAGGGCGGAATAAGCTGCATCGGGTTCAGCAGGGCCTGGTAGGTATCCACCACCCTTTGACCGTCAGAAATAAAGACGGCTACTTCGGTGATCCCGTTGGCGGCGGCATAGCCGCCCGTGGTTTCTATATCGACGATGGCGTATAACAATTCTGCAATTCGAACTGTAAACTTACTAACTTTCTTAGTAAATATCTACACCCTGTTTTCATTACTTTTGCAGGCTGTAACATCAGGCACTTATTTATGGAATTAAGCAAAAATTATATCCCGGGACCGGTAGAAGAAAAATGGTACACACACTGGCAATCCAAGGGGTATTTTAAAAGTGTGCCGGACCAGCGCCCGGCCTTCACGGTAGTCATCCCTCCTCCGAATGTGACCGGGGTATTGCATATGGGCCATACCCTCAATGAAACCGTGCAGGACATACTGGTGCGAAAAGCCCGGATGAGCGGATTTAATGCCTGCTGGGTCCCCGGCAGTGACCATGCTTCCATAGCCACCGAAGCCAAGGTGGTAGAGATGCTTCAAAGGGAAAAGGGAATTGAAAAGAAGGACCTTAGCCGGGAGGAATTCCTGAAATATGCTTATGAATGGAAAGAAAAATACGGCGGGATCATCTATAGCCAGATCGCCAGGCTGGGTTGCAGCGTAGACTGGGACCGGGTCTCCTTCACCATGGACGACCATTATTATGAAGCTGTCATCAAGGTTTTTGTAAACCTGTACCGCAAAGGACTGATCTACCGGGGAGCAAGGATGATCAATTGGGACCCGGTGGCCAAGACGGCCCTCAGTGATGAAGAAGTGGAATACCGGGATGTTACCGGAAAATTGTATTACCTGAAATACGAAGTGGTGAATCCTGAAGGTTCCGGCGCCGGTGCAGGCCACCCGGATTACATCCTGATTGCCACCCAGCGACCTGAAACCATCATGGGAGATACCGCCATTTGCGCCCACCCCGATGACCCGAGATATGCATTCCTGAAGGGCAGGAAGGTACGGGTGCCCCTGATCGACAGGGAAGTACCCGTAATCTTTGATCCCTATGTGGACCGTGAATTCGGAACAGGGGTATTGAAAATCACCCCGGCCCATGACATCAATGACTTCAACCTGGGACTAAAATACAACCTGCCGGTGATTGATGTGTTGACCGAAGAAGGCACCATCAGTGAGGCGGGACAGATTTATGTCGGGGTTGACCGCTTCGAAGCCCGCAAGCAAATTGTCCGGGAACTTGCGGAAAAAGGTTTGCTGGAAAAGGAGGAAAGCTATGCCACCCGCCTCGGGTACAGCCAGCGAACTCATTCAGTGGCAGAGCCGAAGATTTCCACCCAATGGTTTGTCAAAATGAAGGAACTGGTGAAGCCTGCCCTGGAGGCGGTGACCACAGGTACCATCCGGATTCATCCGGGAGATAAATTTACCGCCACCTACAAGTATTGGCTGGAAAACGTAAAGGACTGGTGTATCAGCCGCCAGCTTTGGTGGGGCCAGCAGATCCCTGCCTGGTATGATGAAGAAGGGAATGTGTACGTAGGCGAATCAGAAAAGGAGGTCCAGGAAATTTATTCAAGGGAGCAGAAGGAAAGTGACGGAAATTCCTCTGAAACAAATGGAAGCGCCCCGCTCCTCAGGCGTGATGAAGACGTTTTGGACACCTGGTTTTCCTCCTGGCTTTGGCCGATAGAAGTGTTCAGGGGTATTACCCATCCTTCCAATGAAGAGCTCAAGTATTATTACCCCACCTCGGTGCTGGTAACAGGTCAGGATATCATCTTTTTCTGGGTAGCAAGGATGATCATGGCAGGTTATGAATTTGAAAATAAAAAGCCGTTCAGCGATGTATATTTCACGGGGATGGTAAGGGATAAACAGGGCCGCAAGATGAGCAAGAGCCTGGGCAACAGTCCAGACCTGCTGACCCTGATCCATGAATATGGGGCCGATGCAGTCCGGTTTGGAATCATGATCTCCTCCCCCGCTGGCAATGACCTGCTCTTTGACGAAGCGAGCCTCGAGCAGGGAAAATTCTTCAACAATAAAATGTGGAATGCCCTGAAGCTGATCCGGATGTGGGCCGCCCAACCCAGGGAAGGACAGGGTGCGCCGGATTCCTCCCAAAACCAATTTGCAGTCAACTGGTTTGCCAGCAGGCTCAATGAGGTGGCCCGTGAGGTAAATACCCTCATGGCCCAGTTTCGGCTTAGCGAAGCCCTGAAGACCCTGTATTCACTGATTTGGGATGATTTCTGCAGCTGGTATCTGGAATGGATCAAACCGGGCTTTGAACAACCCCTGGATGAAGATACCTATGAGTCCACGATATCCTATTTCACCCAGCTCTTGCAGATGCTCCATCCCTTCATGCCCTTTATTACCGAGGAAATCTATCACCTCCTCAGCGAGAAAGCGGACGACCTGGCCATCCGGCAATTTTTCGAACCAGGTGAAGCAGATCCCGGCATTCTTGAGGGGGGAGCCCGGCTGAAGGAACTGATTACCGGGGTAAGAGATGCCCGCAATAAACACCAACTGCGCCAGAAAGACCTGATCACCTTATATATCGAGACTGATGACCCGGATTCTTATCGGTCCTTTGAGTCGATCCTTTCCAAGCAGATCAGTGCTGAACACATCCATTTCGGGGAAAAACCAGAACAGGCCAGGATCACTATTGTAAGCGGTAAAGACAAAATCTGTATTGAGGCCAATGTGGAAGTGGATGCGAAAGCACAAAAAGACAAATTACTCAAGGACCTGGCACATCTTAAAGGATTCCTAAATACGGTCAACAAGAAACTGACAAATGATAGATTTGTACAGAATGCCAAACCTGAGGTGATTGAACTGGAGCGAAAGAAAAAATCGGATACTGAGGCCAAAATAGCCGCTATTGAACAGAGCCTGGCTTCACTAAGCTAAACGACCGGTCCCTGACCCAGGCCTTAAATTAATTATATGAGACATTTTCCTTTGCGCCGGTGGGTCCCCACCCTGCTCCTGCTGCTTCCTTTCTATGCGGTGGCTCAAAAGTCGGATACCGCCAGGGTCGAAGTGACCAAAGTGAAAAAATTCAAACCCCCGGTGGTGAAAGTCGTGTGGGGTAAAAGATCCAACGGAGATACCGTCACTGTTCCAGAAGCGAATGAACTCATCGGTTTGCCCTTAAAAGTTACTGACGACAAGAACGGAGTCTATACGGTCAGCTCCTACCACCTCCTTTATAAGAGAAAAGGAAGTATTCTCAACCAGGAAACCGGAAGAGAGCGGGTCATTTTTACCACAGTCTCAGATATCTTTAAGGAAACCCCGCTGCCTGAGGGATGGATCAAAGGGCTGAAAGGATATTTTCAAAGTGACGAAGAATTGCTTTTCTTCGATATCGTGGTAAAGGACCAAAATAACCGGATATTCTTTGCCCCCAATCTCAAACTTTATATCGAATGAAGCGGGTTCGAAGTGTAGGTAAGGAAGACCTCCCCCTAATCCGGGACCTGGCCCATAAAATCTGGCCCGTGGCATACGGAACCATCTTATCACCGGAACAACTGGATTACATGCTGGAGAAGATCTACAGTTTGACTTCCCTGGAAAATCAACTCCTGGATTTGGGTCACCGCTTTGTGGTGGTAATGGAAGAACAGGTTCCGGTTGGATTTGCCTCGTATTCCAAAAAAGAGGGCCATCCCCAAATTATCCGGCTTCATAAAATCTATATCCTTCCCTCCGAGCAGGGTAAAGGTACCGGCAAATACCTGCTTCAGTATGTGAAGGAAGCAGCCTTGCAAATGGGGGGTACCCTCCTGCAATTGAATGTAAACCGCTATAATCCCGCGCTACATTTCTACGAAAAAAACGGGTTTGAAGTCGTGGGACAGGAAGATATAGATATCGGGGAAGGGTACTATATGAATGATTATATCATGGAATTCCCTGTCAGGTAGCTCCCAAATAATTTGCAGGACCCCCCGGATGCTAAAGCCATTTTGCCATATAGTAAATTCAGAAGGGATTGCTTTTATATTGGCGTAACTTTCCTCGCCAGAATACATTAATTATCATTATAATCTATAAAGGATTACCCCATTAGCTTTGTAGATGACTGGAAATTCGGATAGATGAAGAACATTTAATTTCGTACTGGCGATCAGGCCTGTCCGCTGATACTCCTGGGTGGAATCGATTCCTCCGTGAAAGTGAATTATTCGAATTTTTATGACTGTAAAATCCATCTTCTTTTTTCTGCTCACCTCTTTAAGCCTCTCGGTTTTTGGTCAGGGGAAAATTATTGACAGCCTGAAGGACTGGATAATCAGCCATCCGAAGGTGGATTCCCAGTATATCCAAACCCTTCACCGGATCAGTTACCGGTTGAGTGAAAACGATGTGAACCAATCCTTTGCATATTACACAGAAGTCTCCCATTACAGCGACAGCCTGAATTTTACCTATGGAAAGGCCCTTGCCCAGATCAATCTGGGAATCCTCTTGTTTAATTCCGGCAATATGGAGGCCAGTAACAATGCCTACTTCAAGGCGGTGGATTATGCAGAAGCCTGTCATTCTACCCGGCTTAAGGCGGTATCCTTTAATAACATCGGAGCCAATTTCAGGTCTCTACATAACTTTGATAAATGCAGGGAATATACCAACCAGGCCATCGTACTGAATAAAGAAATAGGCTCCTGGCGAGGGGTGGCCCTTAATTATGAGCAGCTCCACGAATGTGACCTCGACCAGGGCCTCTCTGAGCAGGCCAGGAAAGACCTCCACACCGGCCTGCCCTACGCGAATTTATCCGGGGAAAGTTACATCCTCTCCATGTACTATCTGGGATTTGGAAAGATTCATGCGATCAACAATCAGGTAGACTCTGCCAATTACTATTTTTCCCGGGCCTTCCAGGAGGCCAACTTGCAAAATGACCTGCGAAATGAGTTTTTTGTATACCAGGCAGAAGCCCGGTACCTGAAGAACATACCCCTGTCAAAAAAAGTTAAATTGCTGAACCAGGCTCTCGGCATTGCCAAACAAACCGGCTATTTTGAAGGGATCTCCAATACAGCCAAACTGCTCTCAGATGTTTATGATGAGCAAGACAACAAGGATTCTTCCCTGAAATATTACCGGATTTACCGTTCGGCATTTGATTCTCTATTTTCCGCTAACAACCGCCGGAATCTGTTGATCAATGAATCGGAATGGCTCCTCAAACAGAAAAAAACGGAAAATGCCCATTTGCTGGAGCTGGCGGAACTCCAGAAAAGGCAGATCATTTTTAAGGACATCCTGCTATTCGGGGCCTTCTTCCTGCTTTTGCTGACCATTATCGCCGCTTTTCTTATCAACAAGAATATTCAATCCAAGAAGAAAAGGACGGAATTTGCCCTCAAGCAAAAGATTGCGGAGTCGCAGATACAATCTCTCAGATCGCAAATGAACCCCCATTTCATTTTCAACAGCCTGAACAGCATTGAGAATTTCATGATGCAAAATGAAAAGAGGAAGGCCTCGGATTATTTACACAAATTTGCCCTGCTCATCCGGACCATCCTTGAAAGCAGCCAAAAGGAAGTGACCCAGTTTCAGATGGATATGGAAGCCCTTAAACTGTATGTCGAACTGGAACAAATGCGCTTCCAGGGGAAATTCCAGGTGGAGTTCTCGGTGGACCCCAGGCTGGAGGAAGGGGATCGGAATGGTCGAGGGAACCAAATGAATCTCGCCATCTATCCCGATGGCGCCCGCGGCGTCGGCGTTGCCGCCGATATAGGCCGTGGTCGTGGCGTTGAGGACAGC
>JAJXYG010000183.1 GCA_021780705.1 Bacteroidota bacterium | reverse complement strand
ATAGGCCTGGCTTTCACCTATAACTTTTCTACTATTTTTCCTGCAGTCGTCCCATCTTATCTTCAAAGGGTCACAGAAACTTTTTCCCTATGGGGTCTTTCTAAAAATATTTTCTATGAAACTTATCTTCATCCTGGTTGGAATCCTTTGGGGGATGGGGGGATGGGGCCAACAGGACACCCTCGCTGTTTACCGTGCATCAACCCGGACCGAACGAGGAACTCCAACCGGGGAAAAAATCAGCAACAAAATCTCCAAGGAGGGTGGCAGGGTGTTTTCTTTGGATCAAAGGCTGGAACTTGTGATTCCTCCAGGAGCCCTTCGCTCCAGGACCAATTTGACCATCACCGCCCTTCACAATACCGCTCCAGGCGGCAGGGGATCTGCCTATCGGCTGGGGCCGGAAGGAACCACCTTTTTAAAACCGGTGCAACTCATTTACCATGAACTCCCCGGTGATAAGGAAGGTAGTATGGGGGGAATGCAAGGCATTTGCTACCAGGATGAAACAGGGCAGTGGTACCGGTTGACGCATCCAATGGCAGATACCTTGGCTGGGACATTAAGCGGTGAAATCCTCCACTTCAGTGACTGGACCTTGTTCAATTATTATGAAATAAGCCCTGCTTCAGCCAGGGTAAAAGTGGGAAAGAAATTGAGCCTGATATTGGTGTTCAATTATCCACCCCCTTCCCCGGACCCGGGAAGCTCCGGCAAAGGAATTTCTGATGAGGACCTGCTTTTTAAACCCGAACCTGTAAAGGTGCCCAAAGTATGGTTTGTTAACGGGATTCGGGGCGGAAATGCAGGGGTTGGGACTCTTAACCCCGTTTCGGGCAACGGGGTGACCTATACAGCTCCTGTGAGTGTTCCCGACCAGAATCCCGTAGAAGTCTCCTCGGAAGCAAATGCGGAGTTTACCATGGAAGGGGTGACTTACCATAGTCTGAAGCTGGTGGCTCATATTCTGGTTATTGACAATTCTTATGAAATTACGGTTATAGGTCATAACGAAGAAAACGTAATGCAATGCACGATTTCTACCATCGACTCTTCCTCCTGCATTCTTCAGCTCAATGGGAAAAAAAGCAGGATTCAGGACATTCAGAACATGAATTTCAGGATGCACGTAAGTGGGTGTCCCTGTAACGTGAGGGAATTGAACCCTGGTACCAGCATAGGCCCGGTAAATATCGTTGGAGCTGCTTCCATTGATATAGTTCCTGCAAAACCTCCGGGAAAGCCGTATGCGTATGTCACCATTAACTGGATTCGCAATATGGGTATGCTCTCCGGCATGGCGGTGGACCCCTGTATGGGGCGCCCGGCCTTTTCCTGGCCGGGATTCCCAGTGCCTGCCGTTCCGGTGCCTTTTGGGTTCGAAGCCAAGGATGGGGAACAGACCATCCATGGTGGGGATTCCAAAAATGGATTTGAAATTAAAATTAGGAAACTGGAAGTAGATTAGCGGGGACTATAAAACTTTTGTGCTATTGCATATCACTTTTGAGAAGCCGAACTTTCCTAAAAATATGAAAAAGAGATTTCTTATAGCGGTGGGATGCCTTCCTTTTTGGGCAATGGCCCAGATGGGGATCGGTTTTAAAGGAGGACTCAATTTTGCCAATGTAACGAGTGCGGCCTCCATCAATAGTTCCAGTCAAACCGGGTATATGGTGGGGGTGTTTCTGGCTCCGAATTCAAAAGGGGTGCTTACCTCCAGACATGAAATTATATACTCCAGGCAGGGGTACAATTTTGAAACCAATACGCAAACCGGAAAGGTCCAGCTGGATTACCTGATTTTACCCCAACTTATGGGAATTAATATCACCCGTTTTGTACAACTTCAATTGGGGGCGCAGATTGCCTTTCTTCTAAATGCCAAGGCGGATAGCACGAATTCACAGGGAGGTAACTCTGGTTCCTTTCCTTCTGCGATGAGTTATTATAACCAATTCGACTATGGTTTTGGCGCGGGGGTGGAAATTCATCCCGTCCTGGGATTGCTGGTAGGGGCCCGGTATAATATCAGCCTCGCCAAGTTGTATAAGGATGTGCAAAATGGCCAGGCCCCTTCTTTTTCATCAGTGGATGCCAGGAATAATGTGGTTCAAATCTTTGCCGGATGGATACTGGGCCCCAAGCCCTCCAATAAGAAATGACATGAAGAGGTGGTTCCTTCTAACGGTTTGGATGTGTATGGGACTGTTCCTGTATGGGCAGGATTATCCCCAGCCCCCGTACAGCCATGAAATTTACTTCCTTCAAAAGGGCAACCATCCAAACCTGGTCCGACTCGAAAAAAATCTCTCCAAACTGGAAACCAGGACCAAATTGGGAGGATTGGGTGGATCGGAAAACGGGTACGAGGTGGAGGGAGACCATTCTCCGGTGAGAATACAGGAGTCCAGAACGCTAAGTTTTGTGTTTTCTGCTGAGGACCGGGTGAGCCAGGGAAGTGCTTCCGGCTCAGATTCGATCATGAAGGCAGGAGGGGTAGATCCCGCCATGGTTTCCGGAATGATGGGCAATCTGAACGACCCTTCCAGCATGATCACACTATACAGAATGCAGGTTGGGGCAGGTATGCGCAAAATATTGCTTCAAAAGACAGGAGGCGCCTTGCCATTCAGCAGCCACAAAATTCAATCCAGCGATAAATACAGTTTTAGTACAAAAAGGGTAAAAGAGGGGTATTGGGAATTTCTTCCAG
>JAJXYG010000236.1 GCA_021780705.1 Bacteroidota bacterium | reverse complement strand
TGAAAAAAATAGCATGTAAAAGCTTAAAAGGAAGAGGTGTGAATACAGGGCTGCGTCTTATTTATGCGCATTTCGAACCGGAGCAACGAATAGTTTTTGTAGAACTATATCACAAGAGCGAAAAAGAAAATGAAGACAGGGAAAGGGTATTAAACAACTTTAGTTAATATATAGCTGAAGCATAAAGATTCAAATTACGGCGAAATGGTTCTGACTTCAGTTTCGAACACCTAAGATAATAGCAAGCTCCTACGGAAGGATGGCTACCCATTTCCCCCCCGCATATTCCTATTACTCATAAAAAAAATTTGCCCAGGAATTGGCAAGATTTTAAAAGAGGAATAGAATACCCCTCTGGTTTTCCATCCGGATCAAACCAGCTTTTTCCGGGTCCGAAAGCAGGTGCCCTTGAAGGCTGCCACCAGGTGTCCCCGCTGGTTGGTAATAGAGATCTGATAGAGTCCCGTCGAGTTTCCGTTGTGTAATTCAGTGGCTTCGGCGGTCAGCACATCCCCCGGGTAGGTAGGTTTGGTGAAATTTATGGAAGTGTCAAGGGCCACCGACAAATTGTTGCGGCTGTTGCAGGCAAAAGCAAAGGCACTGTCCGCCAGGGAAAAGGCAATTCCCCCGTGGGAAATCCCAAATCCGTTGAGCATTTCGGGACGGACCGTCATGGAGATCCTGCTATATCCTTCCCGGATTTCCAGGATTTCTATTCCCAGCCACTGGCTGAAAAGATCCTTGGAGAGGAGGTGGTCGATGATCTGACGGGGTGTAGGTGAATGTTCCATATAAAATTATTGTCCGGTGAATTGGGGTTTTCTTTTTTCCAGGAAGGAGGCTACCCCTTCTTTAAAATCTTCAGTGAGTGCGGCCTTTTGTTGCAGCAGGTCCTCGGTGTGGAGCTGGGCTTCAAAATCATGGGACATGGAGCCGTTCAGGGCCTCCTTGGTGAAGGCCAGGGCCCGGGTCGGAAGACCGGCCAGGGTGAGGGCCAGCTGCCCGGAATCCTTTTGAAAAGTCTTGTCTGCAAACCATTTGTAGATCATGCCCGCTTTTTGCGCTTCTTCAGCCGTGATCCGGTCTCCCAGCATCATATAGGCGGAGGCTCTTTGAAAACCCACCAGGCGGGGCAGAAAATAAGTACCCCCATTGTCCGGGATCAACCCGATTTTGCTAAAGGCCTGGATAAAGGAAGCCGACTTTGCTGCTACCGTAATGTCGCAGCAAAGGGCAATATTGGCCCCTGCGCCGGCGGCAATTCCGTTTACCGCTGCCAGGACGGGCTTGGGAAGCGCCCGGATTTTCCTCACAATCGGATTATAGTGCTCCTTTAAGATCTTTTCCATCCCCGGCCCTTCGGGATCGGCTACTTCTGCCAGGTCCTGGCCGGCGCAGAAGGCTTTTCCGGAACCCGTGATATGGACACACCTTACCTGCGGGTCCTGGGCGCATTGATCCAGCAGTTCCTGCAGCAAAAGGGCCATTTCCCGGTTGAAGGCATTGTATTTTTCAGGACGATTCAGGGTGATCCAGGCGACCTGGTTTTTTACTTCTGAAAGAATTAAGGCCATAGGGCGAAATAATTATCGAATGATAGAACTTTTTAAATATACAATTTTGTCAATGACATTTGAAATAATCAAAGGGTTCCAGGCAATCCATACAACGGTATAGTGCCTTGCAGGCAGTAGACCCGTACTGGCTCAACAGTTCCGTGCGGGCAGACCCGCAGTGGGGACAGGAAACCGGGTGGGGGGCAGGGCCACCGGCCACCGGAGGAGCAATACCAAAATCCCTCAATTTCCTTTTTCCTTCCTCAGTCATCCAGTCGGTGGTCCAGGCCGGTGACAGCTTCTGGGTAAGTTTGACTGTGTGCCATCCCCTTTCCTCCAGTGCTTTTTTTATTTCACCCCGGATGACATCCATGGCAGGGCAACCGCTGTAGGTAGGGGTATACACGATCTCGATCCACTCCGGATGCACCAGAATATCCCGGATAATCCCCAGGTCCACCACGGAAAGTACCGGGATTTCGGGATCGCTTACCCGCTCCATGATTTGCCACAGGGCCTGTTTCGATATGTCCAAAGAATTTTCCATCGTCAATTACCACTGTTGCCCGGGATAGGCCCTTTGCAGAAATTGCATTTCCGAAAGCAGGATACCCAGGTGTTCGGTGTGGGTGCCGGTCTTCCCGCCGGTATGCATCCAGGAAGATGGGTCCGGAACCTCCAGGGTGGCTTCTTCCAAAGTTTTTCTTACTCCTTCCTGCCATTCCACCTCCAGTTCCTCCAACGCCGGCGCTACGTGCCGGGCGGATTCTTCTTTTTCATAGGGGCTCATCCGGAACATCTCCCCCGTATAGGGCCACAGGTAAGAAAGGGCATTTTGCATCCGCTCATGGCTTTCTGTGGTCCCGTCCCCAAGGCGGATGACCCACTCGGCACTCCAGCGCCGGTGATAGCGCACTTCCTTGGATGATTTTTCCGCTATGGCCGAAAGGTGGGGATCGGAGGATCCCTGGAGTGCCTCGTAATTCAAAAGCTGAAATGCACTGACCAAAAACAATTTAAGCACCGTCTGTCCCCAGTCTCCTGCGGGCAGTTCGGTGATCAGCAGGTTGCGAAATTCCCCCGCATCGCGCAGGTAGGCAAAGGAATCTTCAGTGACCGGGAGAGTAAAAGCTCCGGAGGCGAAGTGGGGTGGTTGAGACGACTCT
>JAJXYG010000022.1 GCA_021780705.1 Bacteroidota bacterium | reverse complement strand
CGATCTACGCAGCCGGCTATGAGAAGCCTCATGGACACCATCCACCTTCAAAGCCTCAGGTTTAGCGATCCGAATTTAGGTTATTTTGCGCAAGTTCGTGATAGGCAAATGTTGAAAAGGCATCAAATTACGGAAACTGCCCGCCTAAATCGATTTTATCATCTTGCGCCTAAACCAGTCCCCTAGATGACTGGCCAAAATTCAGCAGAAATATCCCGGAATAAAGGTACCTTAAAAAATAAAAAACGGCTACTCGATAAAGAATAGCCGATGTAATTCTTGTGAGAAATTCCCGCTTGGGGTAATTTTTTTGTGGAGAGTATCGGGGTCGAACCGACGACCTCTTGCATGCCATGCAAGCGCTCTAGCCAACTGAGCTAACCCCCCAGCCTTATTTTTGTCAGATTTGCATGCAAAATTAGGAAAAAATAACTCCAAGTCTTTGCCATGTTTTCTTCAAAACCGTGCAAATATAGCCCTCAATTCGAATCCACAAAATTCTTTATCAATCTCCCCAAATTTCCTCTTTTCCCTGCAACCAGAGTTTGACCATCCTGTTGGAAACAGACTTCGGTCTTTCCAGTGGAAATCCGAGTGCTCTGTCCCAGCAAAGACTGGCCAGGACCCCCAGAGACCTGGAAACACCAAAGAGCACGGTATAAAATTCATATTCTACCATACCGTAATGCACCAGCAATGCGCCACTATGCGCGTCCACATTGGGCCAAGGATTCTTGATCTTCCCCATTGATTGAAGAATGGGGGGTACCGTTTCGTAAATATTCCAGACGGTTTGCACCAGGGGATCATCCGGCATGTGTTTTTTACCGAACTCCATCTGGGCTTCGAACCTGGGATCAGTTTTACGAAGAACTGCGTGCCCATACCCTGGTACCACTTTTCCTTCCGCAAGGGTCTTTCTCACGTAATCCTCAATCTGGGATTTGGTGGGTAGTTCTGTTTTCAGTTCATCTCTCATTTCATAGATCCACTTGATGACTTCCTGATTAGCCAGTCCGTGCAGGGGCCCGGCCAGTCCGTTCATCCCGGCCGCAAATGACAGATAAGGATCACTCAGTGCAGATCCGACCAGGTGGGTGGCATGAGCGGACACATTCCCTCCTTCATGATCGCAGTGAATGGTCATATACAAGCGCATGAGTTCCCGGAAACTCTCATCCTCAAAACCCATCATATGGGCAAAATTCCCCGCCCAATCCAGTAAACCGTCAGGTTGAATGTGATTGCCCATTTTATATTTCCTTCGGTAAATATAGGCAGCGATCCGCGGCAACCTTGCAATCAGGTCCATTACATCATCAAATACTACCGCCCAATAGTCCTTCTTATTCATCCCGGTAGCATATTTCTTGGGAAATTGTGCCTCGGTCTGCAAGGCCATAATCCCGACCACAAACTGGGTCATCGGATGTGCGTTCAGGGGTAGAGAATCAATGGTGTGAAACACATGGCCAGGCACATGGCTTCTTCTTTGCCACACATTGCTTATGTGCTGCACATCTTCTTCGGTGGGCAATTCTCCCACCAGCATCAGATAGAAAACCCCTTCTGGCAGCGGCTCACTGCCCCCTTCTGCTTTGGGAAGTTTTTCCCTTAGCTCCGGAATAGAATATCCCCTGAAACGGATTCCATCCTGGGAATCCAGTAATGAGGTCTCGGTCACCAGCCCTGTAATACCACGCATACCCTGATATATTTGAGATAGTTTTACCTCCCCAATCACTTTGTCTCCATGTTCTTTCAGAATTGCCTTTACCTCTCCATGTGAGATTTCTGACTTCTCTTTAAACTTGTCTTTTAATACGCCCATAACCTAAATTTTAATATAAAAAATGAATACTTTTCTCCCTGATAATGATAGGCATAAAGTTAGCACTACCCGAAATTTTTAACAAATGAAATATGAGTCTGCGGGCATTTTCCGTGGGGACCGGAGCCTGGATTATTTGGAACTTCTTACATAAAGAACCCAGGCGAGTGCCCCAAAAACCACATTAGGCAGCCAGGCTGCCACCAGCGGGCTAAAATTGCCCTTTTGCGAAAAAACGGAGGAAAACCGGCCTACCAGTATGTATAGCACGCAAACCAGCACCCCCATCGCCAGATGGATCCCACTCCCTCCTCGGATTTTCCGGGAAGCAATGGCTGCTCCTATGACAGTCAGGATGAATACCGAAACGGGCCCCGCATCCCGGTTATATTTTTCAAGCAGGAGGGTATTGACATCCTCTGACCCCCGGAGTCGCTCCAGGGCAATATAATGGTCCAATTGCGGGGTTGAGAGCTTGTCTTTCATATAATCATCCACCTTCAGGTCGTTGGGCTTGAAATTAAAAGCCATCATCATAGTGGGTACTGCTTTGACTTCCTGGTGCATGCCATTAATCTTTCTCACCACCACATTATTGAGCCTCCATTCCTTTTTGGCGGTATCCCACTGGAAAGACTGGGCTTTCAGGTTATAGATGAGATTGGTATTCTTGAATCTTTGCACAAAAAAATTGCTTCCATTATGATTGGTAGTATCATAGAATTTGAGTCCGGCAAAGGAGTTCGAGTCCAGTTTGAAGTACTTGTTACTTATGGTAGAGGTATTGTGATAGGTGGCATACCTGAAATCAATGTATTTTGAATTGAAGGTGGCCCATTTCAGGTTGGCACCCGGAAGTACATACTGGTTGCACCACCAGAGAAACCCCGTAAATAAA
>JAJXYG010000260.1 GCA_021780705.1 Bacteroidota bacterium | reverse complement strand
GAGGCGCAGCATGACCACTTCGGTTTCAGGGTCGCCCATCCGGCAATTGTATTCAATGACATAGGGCTCGTCCTCTACCCGGATCAATCCAAAGAAAATAAATCCTTTGTAATCAATCCCTTCCTCACTGAGTCCCTTGATGGTGGGTTCGATGATCTTTCGGGTCACTTTTTCCATAAATATATCCGTGGCGAAAGGTACAGGGCTTACCGCCCCCATTCCCCCGGTATTCAGCCCCTGGTCACCTTCCTGTATCTTCTTGTAATCCTTGGCTTCGGGAAGCAGGACATAGGATTTTCCGTCTGTCAGGACAAATACACTCAGTTCAATGCCATCCAGGAACTGCTCCACCACGACTTTTCTTCCGGCATCCCCGAATTTGGATTTTTGGATCATGAGTTCAAATTCCCCGAGTGCTTCCACGAGGTTATGGCAAATCAATACCCCCTTGCCTGCCGCCAGCCCGTCTGCCTTCAGTACAATGGGCACCGGGTGGCTCTTGATATACTGAATTCCCTCTTCATAGGAATTTCCATCAAATTCTCCATAGGCAGCGGTCGGGATCCCGTGGCGCTTCATAAAGGCTTTGGCAAAGGCCTTGCTGCCTTCGAGCCTGGCTCCCGAAGCCGAGGGCCCGGTGATGAGAATATGGCTGAGCGAAGCATCCTTTTTGAAAAAGTCATAAATCCCGCTGACGAGCGGATCCTCGGGACCCACCACAACCATGTCGATCTTTTTTTTCAGGCAAAGGGATTTGATGGCGTCAAAATCAGTAGGTGCCAAGTCTATATTTTCCCCAAACCGGGCGGTGCCTGCATTACCCGGTGCTATAAATAATTGCTCACACAGCGGGCTCTGACAAAGTTTCCAGCAGAAGGTGTGTTCACGGCCGCCGGAGCCCAGGACAAGAATTTTCAATTGAAAGAATTTATTGGTTAGAACTAGCAAGCGTGAAGGTACTTAATAACCGCATCTTCGGTATGCCGCTTATATTACAATAATTTGACTTTTCCAAAAAATTAGAAAAATCCAATTCATCCATTTGAAAATTATCTGTACTTTACAAAAATTTCAACAGATTACTAATTTTTTGAAAATCATTCTTATATGTCAGACCAAAATTCTACTGCAGTCCCTCTCCCGACCCAAAAAGGCAAACATCCCAAAGCACTCTACATACTCTTCCTGACTGAAATGTGGGAGCGGTTTGCCTATTACCTGATGGTGGGGATTTTATTCCTGTACCTGATTGGCGACAAGGGAGGTAAGGGGATGACTGTCAAAACAGGGGCGGACGTCCTTGGGAGTTTCATTGCCCTGGTTTACCTGACCCCCTTTATCGGCGGGTTGCTGGCAGACCGTTACCTGGGGTATATCCGCTCCATTTTCATTGGGGGCTCCCTGATGGCACTGGGGTATTTCTGCCTGGCCCTTCCCGGCAATACGGCCCTGTATATTTCCTTATCGCTGATCATTGTAGGAAACGGCTTTTTCAAACCCAATATCTCTACCATACTGGGCAACATCTACAACCGGGAAGATCTTAAACCGCTAAAAGACAATGCCTATAATATATTCTACCTGGGAATTAATATCGGGGCACTGGTTTGCAATTTTGTGGCCGCTTACCTGAGAAATAAATACGGTTGGGGATATGCTTTTGCTGCAGCAGGTGCAGGCCTGGTCATTGGGCTTCTCATCCTGGCCTCCAACCTGAAGAAGGTCAAAATCGGAGATATCAAAAAAGAAAAGAAACCGGAGGACATGCCCCTGAGCAAGATCCTGGGTTATGTGTTTTTGCCTGCCATCATTGCCGCCATCATCGGATGGTTTCTTCCCAAGATGGTATTTGGCACTTCAATCATGGGCAGCCAGTCCAATGATGCCTTTGTCTTTGCCTGCCTTCCCATTATTGCTTTTTATATGTCCTTGTATTTCAGGGCCAAGGGAGAGGAAAAAAGGGGAATCGGGGCACTGTTGTTCCTTTTTGGCGTCTCCATTATTTTCTGGACCATTTATAACCAGAATGCCACCGGGCTCACCCTTTGGGCCCAGAAACATACCGACAGAACCCTCTCCCCCATCACTCAGAAAATAGTCGGATCCCTCGGATCCATCCAGGAGGTCTCCGATACCCCCCACCTGGTAGACAAGGTCAATGCCTACTTTGTAGACCAGAAAGACTTTTCAACAGTGGTAGCCCAGCTTCCCGGAGGATACGACAGCCTTTCTGATGGCAACCTGGTGGATGCCAAAACCCACATCATTCAGGTGATGGGTCCCGACCCTTATTACAACAATATTCCCAAAAGCCAGTGGCCCAAATCAGGTACCCTGAAGCTCGCCAATACCGAACTTTTTCAATCCATCAATCCCTTCTTCATCATTGTCCTGACCCCTTTGCTTGTGGTGCTGTTTACCCTCATGCGACGAAGAAAGAAGGAACCTACCACTCCTGCAAAATTCGGGATGGCCTTGTTTATTTCAGGGCTCTCGGCCCTGGTGATGGTATTTGCCGTGCTTTCTGTAAATTCCGTGTATATGGAAAAGACCTCCCCTTACTGGCTATGGGGCACTTATTGTGTGTTCACGGTGAGTGAATTGCTGATCAGTCCCATCGGACTTTCGCTGGTCTCCAAACTGGCCCCTCCCAGGCTCACCGCCCTTATGATGGGTGGATGGTTCCTGGCCACCTCCCTGGGTGGAAAGATTGCAGGGATCATGACCAACTTCTCGTATGT
>JAJXYG010000133.1 GCA_021780705.1 Bacteroidota bacterium | reverse complement strand
ACCTGACCTGGGTCACGAGTTCTGAGCAGGGTTCCAGTTATTTCGGATTGGAAAAATCCGCTGACGGAACCCATTTCCAGATTCTGGCGACGGTACAGGCGGCCGGAATTTCTGCCACTTCCACCCGCTACCACTACCTCGATCCCCAGGTGAGTGCCGAAAACTTTTACCGGCTGAAAATGGTCAACCGGGACGGAAAATTTGTATACAGCAATACCATTCTCATTGAAAATCCCGGCGCGCCCCAGGAGGTCTGGATTGGCAACAATCCGGTTGGCAATGTGCTTTTGATCCGCCTGGCCAAAAGCCCCTCCCACAAGGTGGGAATTGAACTTTTCAGTGAAACGGGTCAAAGGGTATTTGCAGGCGATTATGGGGTCCAAAATGAGTTTTCCATTGACCTTTCCCCCTACCACCTTTCCCACGGAATTTATATCCTGAAAACCCTGGTAGATGACCGTATATTCGTAAACAAGCTGATTAAACAATAAGCGGACCTGAAGGTCCCAGAGTAAACATACGGACCTTGATGCCATTTTTTTACAACCAGAAATCAAAGTACCGCAGGAAGCCGGGGCTTTCCTGGAAGAGCCTGCTCTGGGGATGGGTATTGTACCTTCCGGCCCTGCTGAGCGCCCAATCCACCCCGCAAGTCCGCACCCTGTTGCTTATCTGCCAGGTGAAACTCCCCGGAAATATCCAGGTGGATTCTTTGGGAAATGAGATCGCTACCAGGGATACCGTGTTCACGGCCTATGCAGTCACCCGGCCTGTTTCCATAAAATGGCTCGATGCCTGGCGCGGCCAGGTGCATTATGTGTTACAGGCAAGAAGTATCGATACTTCATATCTAGCGCTGGGAGTAAGGGAAAGAGAGGGTACGGACCTGATCCTGCGAGCTCCCCGCCATTGCGGAATCTGGGAGATCCGGTTGCTTCCTGCCGGAGGGGGTTATTCTCCACCTTTGGGTCAGGATCCAAAGGGAACCCTGCTTAAATACCAAATCCACGGAAAGGTGTATTACCAAAAAATAAGGGATCTCATTCAGCTACAAAGCATTCCTTCCCCATAAGGAAGTCCCCAAAAATTAAATAAATCTTGTCTTGAGATATTGCGCCGGGATACCCGATACCGGAGTAAGGTTCCCTTTAGCGAAGCTTGTGGATATAGTCGTTATTGGCAAACTGCCTTTTCACATCATTGAGGTCTCTAAGGATGCTGGCATCCACCATCTTTCCATCCATTTCCAGCAAAAATCCCCCGATAAGTGAAGGCCTTACTACGGTCTCCAGTTCAATTTTATCAATCTGGTTGGCTTCCTTGATTTTTTGGATGAAGGATTGCTTCACTTCTTCGGAAACTGCAATGGCGGTAGTCAGTTTGGCTTTATGAATTCCCTTGATCGTATTATATTGGTCTATGAAGGACAGGATAATTTCAGGAAGGGCAGATTCCCTGTTTTTATTGCACAGCAGCTTGATAAAGGTCTGGGTGGTCTTTGATATCTTGTTGTCGGTGACTTTGGAAATAATTGCAAATTTCTTGTCTGCAGTAATGATCGGGCTTTTCAGCATCAATACGAATTCCCTGCTAATGGTACACAGGTGGTGCAGCAACCGGATATCCTTATCTACCAGATCAAATTGACCGATTTCAAGAGTCAGCGCTACCAGACTTTTTGCATACCGTTCTGCTAACCTAGGATTGTGCATTACTTAATTAGTTTAAATCGGAACTTATTAATTCAGTTTGATATTGTCGGTCAGCTCTTTGATGTACTGTTCCTGTTCCTCCTTGTTGCTTAATTCCCTGCGGATTACTCTTTCGCACACCTCTATGACCAGGTTACCCACCTGGTTTTTCAGGTCAATGATGGAAGCCATCTTCTGCTGGTGAATGGAAGCCTGCGCATCTGCCAGGATCTTGTTGGTTTCCAGTTTGGCCTGTTCTTTGGCTTCACTGATAATCTTGTCCCGGGTTTCTTTTGCTTCACGCATCATCTGGGACCTTTCTTCACGAGCCTTGTTCAGCAGCGCCTCATTTTCACTTTTCAGTGATTCCATTTCCTTCTTCATCTTTTCTGAAGAAAGCAGTGCATCCGAGATTTTCTTTTCCCTTTCGCCCAGGGAATCCAGAATAGGCTTCCAGGCATACTTTTTCAAAAGAAAAAATACAATGGCAAAGACCAGCAGGGTCCAGATAATGAGGCCAAATGAAGGAGTAAGTAAATCCATATTGAAAAAATTAAATAGTTAAAAGAAAAGCTGCACCCGCCGCCCTTCGCTTTGCGTGCAGCTTCAATTTTGTCTTACACAAACATTGCAAGAATACCTGCAATAACACCGAACAGGGCCACCCCTTCAATAAGAGCGGCTGCCAGGATCATGTTAGAGCGGATGTCATTTACAGCTTCCGGCTGGCGGGCAATGGCTTCCACTGCTCCTTTACCAACCTGACCGATACCGATACCTGCGCCTACGGCAGCAAGACCTGCACCGATAGCCCCTCCGGCATTTGCCCAGGGAGTTGTGCTTAAGATTGTCATTAAATCCATAATTGTGCTTTATACTGTTTAAAAATAGCCAAATTCTTGCGGGTGGCCTGAAGCAGGCCCTCCGATTATAACAAAGCAGGATCATCCATCCCTGCCAACACCCCTTCTGCCTCATGATGGGATCCTTCCATGGCCTGACCGATGAATACCGCGGTCAGGTTCGTAAATATGAAAGCCTGGATAAAGGCTACCAGGATTTCAATGAAATAAATGAACACTGAAAATGCCACTGATACCGGTGCAAACCCGTAGCCAATTCCCTTATTCAGTGCACCAAAAATGAAGATCAGGGAAATCAGACAGATGATGATGATATGGCCTGCCAGCATGTTGGCAAAAAGACGTATCATCAATGCAAAGGGCTTGGTGAAGATGCCAAGGATTTCCACGATTACCAGTACCGGCTTCACCCAGAAGGGTACATCCGGATTGAAGATATGACTCCAGAAATGGGAATTGGAACTGAACATGATCACAAAAAATGCAATCACCGCAAGCACGAATGTGAAGGCGATATTGCCCGATACATTGGCAGAGCCCGGTATCAGTCCAAAAAAGGTATTTATCAGGATAAAAAAGAAGATCGTCAGCAGGTAGGGCATGTATTTGGGTGAACGGCTGCCGAGATTGGGCTGGGCCACCTGGTCGTCAATAAAATCAATCACAATCTCAATGGCATTCTGGGTTCCTTTGGGCGCGCTGACCACCCCTTCTCCTTTCTTATATTTTTTTGCTATGGCAATCATCAGCCAGAGGAACAGGAAGGTGGCTATGATCATCTGCACCACGTTTCGGGTGAGGGAGATGTCATATACCTTCACGCCCGGATCCACCGGCACTATTTTGGCTTTGTCGAGTTTGTATCCATCCACTACCGCCCCATCTTTCAGGGCAGAAGACATGAAAACGGAAAATCCCTTCTGCGGGGAGTAAAGAATAACCGGTAACGGAATGGCCACTTCATGTTCCACTCCATCGCTTCCTTTGTAGCTCAGAAAGTGGAATTCATAGGCATCTTTAACGTGGGCAAAAATGACCTCATTGGCATTGAATCCTTCTTTGGCAGGTTCCTGCTTTTTTTCAGCCTGTCCCTGACCAAAAACGTTTGCGGAAAATAAAACGGCAATTAATCCGAAACCCGCTACCAATAAAGATTTCAACCGAATTGAGCCCATGCTTTCCTTAAATTTTGCGCAAAGATAAGTGGTTTACCTGAGGATATGAAATGCCTACCCCTATATATTTTTTGCCCTTTTTCACCCGGTTTTACCCTCCCCTTCAGCTGGTGTCAGCCGCATGGGAAGGCATGCGGATCTGGGATCGGAAGCCAGAAGACCCAACCCCTTTGCCAGGAACGGTTTACCATCCCGTTCATAATCATTGAAATGCAATTTTTTTAGTATCTTTTGGCCTGAACGAATCCGAAATTAATATGAGAAAATTTACCGTCCTGATCCTTGCCCTCGCTACGGTATCCTGCAGTAAGAAACAAAATACCAGTCCGTCCGGCCCCTCTTCCACCCCGACGCTGACTGTCAATAATGTGCAACAGGAACGCGACAGTGTG
Organism: Bacteroidota bacterium; assembly: GCA_021780705.1. Classification (GTDB taxonomy): domain Bacteria; phylum Bacteroidota; class Bacteroidia; order Chitinophagales; family Chitinophagaceae; genus Ginsengibacter. Next base: position 7,038 of record JAJXYG010000133.1, on the reverse strand, counting down.
GCCACGACCAATTTCAGCTTCAGCGTCAGTGTATCTACCCCCTCTTCCAGTGCCATTACCTTTCAGTATTCCACCCAGGATGGCTCCGCCAAAGCAGGAACCGATTATACCGCCGAATCGGCCACGGTAACCATCCCACCCAACCAGTCTTATGTCAGCATCAATATTCCGGTAACGGGTGACAGCCTGAGGGAGAACCCGAAGAGCTTCTATGTGTCCCTTTCCAATCCCACCAATGCCACCCTGGGAGCCACCAGCAAGGGCACAGGCGTCATACTTTGTGACGGCCTGTATATCCCGGTAGATTCCAGCGGGTACCGCAGTCCATTGAGTTACCCCGGGTACAACCTGGTCTGGGATGAGGAATTTAACGAAGGCAGCCTTGACCAGAATTCCTGGAATTTTGAAACGGGAGGGAACGGCTGGGGCAATAACGAACTGGAAAACTATACCAACAACACCAAGAACTGCTTCATCACCCAAAGAAATTATCTGGTCATTGAAGCCAGGTATGAGAACCTGGGAAACAATCATTACACCTCCGCCAGAATACAGACCCTTGGCAAAAGAGAGTTTCAATACGGACGGGTGGACATCCGGGCCAAGCTTCCTTCCGGACAGGGTCTGTGGCCCGCCCTCTGGATGCTTGGTTCCAATATCAATGCCACCCCCTGGCCCGCCTGCGGGGAAATCGACATGATGGAAGTCCTGGGGCAGCATCCGGCTACCACCTACGGTACCCTTCATTGGGGACAAGTCGGCACCGGGGGGTTACAGAAGGGGAGCAGCTATACCCTGCCCACCTCTGATTTCTCCCAGCAATTTCATGTATTCTCCACCATCTGGACCGCAGATTCCATCCAGTGGAGGGTCGATGATACCCCCTACTTCACTGCCCTGCGTACCGATATAACGGGCAACAATCCCTTTGACCAGCCCTTTTTCTTCATCTTCAATGTAGCGGTAGGAGGTAATTGGCCGGGAGCCCCGGACGGGACCACCACCTTCCCCCAGAGGATGATTGTGGATTATATCCGGGTATTTCAGTAACCTGCCCTGAGTGATCCTTCAGGGCGGCGCCAAACCGGGAGGCGCAGCGAAGACCTTGGGTTATCCGTATCTTTGCATTTCCGCCCCTGATATAATCATGGAGGCGGCCGCATGAAAACCATCAAAACCATTCTGGCACTTCCCTTTATAGCCCTGATCAAAGTATACCAGTGGGTGATCTCGCCCTGGATGGGACCTTCCTGCAGGTTTACCCCCACCTGTTCACAATATGGAATTGAAGCCCTTAGAAAATACGGACCCCTAAAAGGACTCTGGCTCACCCTCAAAAGGCTGGTCAGATGTAATCCCTGGGGAGGCCATGGCCATGACCCGGTACCCTAGTTCCCGGTTGGGATTACCCTTTTTTTCATGATTGAAATATTTTTTCCGGCCGTCTGGCCTTTGTACCGGTCGGATTAGTCTTTGGCCCGGGTTTTCCTCGGTCCTGAGCGGGCGGTACTGAGAAGGAGCACCGGCAACAGGACTAGGTTGGTCAGGGTGGCGGTGAGCAGGGTGATCGAAGTGAGCCACCCGAGGGACTGGGTGCCCCCGAAACCGCTGAAGCAGAAAATGACAAATCCCGCGATTAAGACCAGTGAGGTATACAGGATGCTCAGCCCGGTATTTTTGATCGTCTGGGACACGGTGGTTTGGGTTTGAAAGTCATGGTCCGGCAGTTCCTGTTTGAAATTGACCAGGAACCGGATCGTGACATCGATGGCAATTCCAAGGGCCACACTGAAGATCAAAACCGTGGAAGGCTTAAGCCGTACTCCCGCCCAGCCCATGATCCCTGCGGTGACAATAAGGGGTATGACGTTGGGGATGAGGGAAAAGAGCAGAATCCTGCCGGATCGGAACAAAAAGAGCATCGCCAGGGTAATGAAAAGAAAGGCCCAGGCAATGCTGGCCTTCAGGCCGTTAATAATATAGACACTGCCTTCCAGGAAGGTGATGGTGGTTCCGGTAAAGGTGACCTTGTATTTGGAAGTATCAAATAATTCACCGGTTCTTTTACGCAGTCCTTTAAGCAGTACCGGTAATTTGAGGGTCCCTACATCGGCCATATCCACGCTCATCCGGGTAGTTTGTCTGGCCGTATCTATGAAACTGTTCAGCAGGGACTGCAGACCTTCCTTACCTTTCCCCGTATCCTGCCCGGGTCTGAGGTAGCTGGAGAGGAAGGCAGCCTGGTAGCTGTCCGGGATCGAATAGTACGCTGAATCACCGTCATAGAATCCCTGTTTGGCAAATTTGATCCCTTCGGCCAGGTCCAGGGGACGGTTCATCACTTTGAGGCTTTGGATGTAGGTGGATAGGGAGTCCATTTTCACCAGCACGGGAAGGATCCGGGTGCCGGCCAGGCCAAATCTTTTTTTGGAATCGATCAGGATTTCCAGAGGCATGACACCGTTAAAATTCTTTTCGAAGAATTTAAGGTCTTTATAGATCTTGTCGGTTTTGGGAAGGTCGTCTACAATATAACCTTCAGTCTTCAACCGGAACATCCCCATGATGGAAACGGCCACTACTGCCACCGTCAGTCCATAAACCACCTTCTTGTGGTGGAATACCCACTTTTCGATCTTGAGCAGGAACCGGGTGAACACCCGGTTGTCCAGGTATCGCAATTCATGATTCCCGGGAGGTGCCATATAACTAAGTGCCCCCGGAAGCAGTATGAAGGAGATGACAAAGATGAGCATGATGCTGATTCCGGCTACCTGTCCGAACTCCTTCAGAATGGCACTTTGGGTAAGTGCGAAAACCGCAAATCCGATTGCGGCCGTCAGGTTGCAAAAAAGGGTTACCACCCCCATTTTGCTCACCATGTCCACCAGGGACTTCTCCTGATCCCGGGTATACTTGTAGGTGGCGTGGTATTTATTTAAAAAATAGATACAGTTCGGGATCCCGATGACCACAATCAGCGGCGGAATAAGCGCCGTCAGCAGGGTGATCTTATAGCCAAAGAGCCAGGTAAGTCCCACACTCCAGATGACCCCGATGACCACAACCAGCAAGGAAAGCAGGGTGGTGCTGACCGAACGAAACATCAGCAGCAGGATCAGCGCCGAAAGTACCAGGGAACCTACTATGAACCACTTCATTTCATGGGCAATCCGGTCGGCCACTTCCGTCCGGATCAGGGGCAACCCACTGAGGTGGGTTTCGATCCGGGTGGTTTGGCTATAGTGATTTGCAGCCTGAACGATGTGGTTGATGACTGCTGTCCTTCCTTTGGAATTGAGTATGTCCTTGTTGATCCGGACCACCATCAGGTAGGCACCGGTCCGGGGGTTATCTATGAGGGACTGATAAAAGGGCAGGGCGAAAAAGGCATTTTTGCAGCTGTCCAGCTGGGCCTGCGATTGAAGTTCCTGCGGAAATACGGGGACCGGAACCAGTTTCTGGGTGGCGGTATCCTTATGCAGGGCTGAGGCATTGGCCACACTCAGGACTCCTTCCACATAGGGCACTTTCTTCAGTGCTGTGGTCAGTTCCTGGAACGCCTGGAAATTCTTCAATTGAAAAAAATCTGGGGACTGCACTCCTATCACCAGGACATTTCCGTCGTCGCCAAATTTCTTTTTGAAGGCCAGGTAGTCCTGGTACTTGGGGTCCTGGGTGGGGATGGCTTTTGAAAACTCATAACTCAGCTGGATCCGGGAAGCAAAGATCCCCATAACCACCGTGGTTGCCCCCAACAGAAACAGGAGCCACCCGCGGTATTTGAGCACAGACCTGGCCAGTTTTTGCCACATAAAGCATCCGGGTTTGAAGCGCAAAGAAACAAAAAAATAGGGCAATAGCCATTGACTCATATGAGGATGGCCCTGCCATCCGGGACACTACCTTGCGGATACCGCCGAAAAGGAGGTTCTTTTTAAGGGGCCCGGAGTGCTATAAACTTTCCATTTCCTCACTGAGGAAATCCATGAGGGTCTTGATATAGGCCGGTGAAAAATCAAATTTTAATCCGGCTGCCTGGTACAATTCCGGAAGGGTTTGGGTACCCCCCAGACTCAATGCCTGCATATAATGGTCCAGGGCCATTTCCGGCCGGGCCTTGTACTGCTTCCACAGTCCTATGGCGCCCAGTTGGGCGATGCCATATTCGATATAATAAAAGGGCACTTCGAAGAGATGCAGTTGTTTTTGCCATTGATTTCCCCGGAAGGCTTCCAGTCCGCTGTAGTCGATCACGTCATCAGAAAATTCCCGGAGGATCTTGACCCACTGGGTGGTTCTTTCCTCGGTAGTATGGTGGGGATTTTCATAAATCCAATGCTGGAATTTGTCGATCACCGCAATCCAGGGAAAAATGGTGATGACCCGTTCCAGATGGTATTCCTTGGCTCGCTTGAGATCCTGCGGATTGTCAAAAAATACATCCCAATAATCCATGGTGAATAATTCCATGGCCATACTGGCCACTTCGGCGATTTCCATGGGGTAATCCTTGAATGCATTGAGTTCCAGCTTGTGGGTCAAAAAGGAATGTACGGCGTGACCTCCCTCATGCAACATGGTGGTGACGTCACTCATCTGTCCTGCAGCGTTCATGAATATAAAGGGGGCACCACTTTCTGCCAAAGGGCTGTTATATCCACCCGGCGCCTTGCCGGGCCTGCTTTCCAGGTCCAGGTGATGCATCTTTTTCATTTGCCGGAGGCAGTCTCCGAAAAAGGGCCTTAGGCGCGTAAAACATTCAATGGATTTTTCGAGCAATTCCTCCCCGGTCTCAAAAGGGGTGAGCCGGGGGGTTCCCTCCGGCTCTGCTTCGGTGTCCCAGGGCCGAAGGGGATCTACCTTGAGTTTCCCTTTCTTTGCAGCCAGGATCCTGTTTACCAGCGGAAGGACGTGCTGTTTTACGGAGTCGTGAAAGCGAAAACAATCCTCTTTCGTATAATCAAACCTGCCGAGGTCTTTGAACTTGTAATCGCGGTAATTTTCAAAACCTGCATTCAGGGCGAGCTGGTGTCTTTTTGCTACCAGTTTGCAAAACAGGTCATCCAGAATATCCTTATCCTGGAGCCTGCGTGCATTGACTTTCCGGTAGACCTCTTCCCTTAATTTCCGGTCGGGACTTTCCAGGAACTTCCCTGCCTGCTGCAGGGTATATTCCTTATCCTGGACCTGGATGGTCATCGCACCGCTAATGGCGCCATACTGCTGCTGCAGTACCGAAAGTTCCGCCTGGATTGGGATATTTTCCTCGCGAAAGAGTTCAATGCTTTTTCGGACCGACCTGAAATAGGTGTCATATTTCTTTGGATCCAGTTGATCAATATAGGGTGCGGTGACCAGTTTCCGGTTCAGCTCATCGGCATAGGGCTGGATCCGGGGTTGTATCTCCATGCAAAAGAAGTTAAAATCCTCCTCCAGTTTCTTGTCCGTGGTGTCGCAGGTCATCCGTATCTGGCGCCAGCTGAAGTCTTCGTTGATAAAGGCTTCCAGTTCGCTCATATCCTGCAGCCACCGGGACAGGTCGTCGGGCGATCCGATTTGCCTTTGGGTCAGGTCTTTGAAAAAGGGCTCCACGGTGGCCCAATCCCTGAGGACGAGGTCACCAGGCAGGAATTTTCGTTCAATTTTTTGCAGGTCTGCGCTGGCGGCTATCATGACAATAATAAATTAAATCCCGGATGAGGGAATGGTGAGGAAATTCGGTTGTTTGGGATCTCCCGGCAGAAGTCTGGGACAGGGGTATCCCTGATTACTTCACTCCCCTGCTTTCTATTTTTCGGGTAGCCGCCTTCTGGGGCTTTCCCTCTTTACCGTGGCCGGGTTCGGGATGGGCCGGCTTGGCGGGTCCCTGGGGTTCTGACAGCGCCTCCGCTTCAGGTTCTTCGGAACTCTTGATCTGGATCTGATTTTTCTCCAATATTTGAAGCCACTTCACAATTTTCTTCATGTCGCTGACATAGACCCTGTCAAAATCCATGTCCGGAAATACCTTTTCAAAATATGCCTTGAATGCCTTGGCATCCGCCTTTGAATCCGGCACTTTTTCCTTGCTTTTTTTCATGGCTTCAAATACTTCCGCCAGGTTGGTGTTGTCCCGGGTAGTATATACTTCTATGGATTCCAGGTGAGAAAAATTATGCATTCTGGAACTCACAAACTTGGTACTCTGGTCCTCCAGCGACTTCACCACGGCTCCATCAGACTTGGAAGACATCATTTCAAACAGTCCCGGCATTCCAGACACGGAAACAATCTTTTTATATTCCATTTGGTTACGATTTTTAAAATTGCAAGATAAAGGAAATGGTTTTTAGAATTGTTAATATAATTTAAAACAGCGTGGTTACCCCTGATAATCCGCACCATCCGGCGCTTTTTTAAGTATACCCCGGATGTCAGGCAAAAGGTTCGCACAGGATTTGGCTTTCAATGGCGTCTAAAGTCAAACTACTATGCTCATGCATAAATTTCTATTATGCCTTGGTATTGGCCTGACTTTTTCTTTTGCTACCCAAAGCCAAACCGTAAAGGGCAGGTTGGTGGATTTTTCAGATACGATTCCACTTTCCAGGGCCACCCTGAATTTGGCCTCTGTTCATGATCCGGCTACCTCCTGGTCCCAAATCAGCAGCATGGGAGGCCAGTTTACATTTGAACAAGTCCCTCCGGGTACCTACCGGCTCTCTGTCACGGCCATTGGGTACCAAACCCTTCAAAGGACCTTCACCCTGGCCCGTAATTATGATTTTGGGTTGCTGGGGCTATCCAAGCAGGTCAAAACCCTTAAGACCGTAGTAGTGAACGGGGAACCCCCGGTTAAGATGAAGGAGGATACCCTGGAATTTGCCGCCAACCAGTACAAGGTCAACCCGGATGCCACCAGCGAAGACCTGATCAGAAAAATGCCGGGGATCACCGTGGATAAAAATTCCGGGGCAGTCACAGCCATGGGAGAAACGGTACAGAAAGTGACCGTGGACGGCCGGGATTTTTTCGGCAATGATGCAACCGCCACCC
>JAJXYG010000355.1 GCA_021780705.1 Bacteroidota bacterium | reverse complement strand
TCCCATAGACGCCTTTATCAACATGAGTGAAAAAGTGCTGGCTGACCTTGCGAAAATGGTTCCCCAAAAGCCAGCCAGATTTATTGCTCATCCACTCTATGACAATTTCGGTCCCATTGTTTCCATGGAGGAATCAAGGCAAAAACTCCAAATCCCCCTGGAAGACAAAATCATCCTGTTTTTTGGATTCATTCGAAAATATAAGGGTCTGGATATGGCCCTGGAAGCCATCAGGTTTTTACACCTACAACCTGGTTTTGAAGCAGTCAAACTGCTGATAGCCGGCGAATACTATGAAGATGAGAAGCATTATGCCTCCCTATTGCAGGATCCCCAAATTCAGCCTTATCTCTATATCCATACCCACTTTATCCCGGATAGTATGGTCAAATATTATATGTGTGCGGCTGATTGTGTCATTCAGCCTTACCGGAGCGCAACCCAAAGCGGGGTCACTCCCCTTGCCTATCACTTCGAGAAGCCAATGATTGTCACCAGGGTCGGTGGATTGCCGGATATGGTCCCCGACCGAAAGGTGGGACTGGTTGCGGACCCCAATCCTGAGGACCTGGCGCAAAAGATCAAAGAATATTTTCAAATAGGTGAAGAATATTTTTTATCGCATCTTCGTGAAGAAAAGAAGCGTTACAGCTGGGCGCGAATGGTGGAAGCGATCACCAGTTCAGCCCAAGCCCTGAATTCATCAAATTAAGAAACGAGGAATACGACCTAAAAACCATGATTTATCGAAGTAAAGCGCCCTTAAGAATTGGCCTGGCAGGCGGAGGAACGGACGTGAGCCCTTACAGCGATCAGTTCGGAGGGGCCATCCTGAATGCCACTATTTCACTGTTTGCCTATGCCAATATCCAAATATTGGATGAGCCGGCAATCATTGTAGAGGCCCTGGATCGAAAAGAGATCCAGCGCTTCCCCTGGAGCCGGCAACTGAAAATTGACGGAACCCTGGATTTGCTCAAAGGAGTATACAACCGGATACAGCAGGATTTTGGAATTCCCGAAAAGGGTCTAAGACTGTCCACCTTTGTGGATGCCCCGGCCGGATCGGGACTCGGCACTTCTTCCACCCTGGTGGTTGCCATCCTGGGAGCATTCGTGGAAATGCTTAAATTGCCTTTGGGAGATTATGACATTGCCCATTTAGCCTACCAAATTGAGCGTGAAGACCTCCAACTGGCCGGGGGAAAGCAAGACCAGTATGCGGCGATGTTTGGCGGGGTTAACTTTATGGAATTCTACGAGGGAGACAAGGTTATCGTCAACCCCCTCAGAATCCGTTCAGAATACCTTCACGAGCTGGAAAACAACCTGGTGCTCTATTTTACAGCCAATAGCCGTCAAAGCGCTGCAATCATTAAGGAGCAGGTGAAAAATGTGCACAATAAGAATGAAAAGAGTATTGAGGCGATGCACCAGCTCAAGGAGCAGGCCCGGATGATGAAGGAAGCCTTGCTGAAAGGAAAATTAAATGAAATAGGTGAAATCCTGGATTTCGGCTTTATGCAGAAAAGGAGAATGGCAGAAAATATCAGCAACAGCCGGATTGAGGAAATTTATGATGCCGCGAGGAAGGCGGGAGCGACAGGAGGAAAGATCAGTGGCGCAGGGGGTGGAGGATTTATGATATTTTATTGTCCGGCAAATACCCATCACGAGGTGATAGAAGCACTTGAACGCTTTGGGGGAGAAGTCAAAAATTACACTTTTACCAAATACGGACTGACCACCTGGTCAGTCTGAGAACAAAATAATATGGATAAAATCAAAGGAATTATAGAGGGATCTATTGAAGTCAAAAAAAAGATGCTTTCAGATGAAGCCCTGCTTCATACCGTGGAAAACTGCGTTAAGGTCATCGTTCAGGCCTTTACCGATGGAAAGAAGGTCTTGTTTTGTGGTAACGGAGGCAGTGCTGCTGATGCCCAGCACCTGGCTGCAGAATTCAGTGGTCGATTCTATACAGACCGGGATGCGCTTCCGGCTGAAGCCCTTCATTGCAATACTTCCTATCTCACGGCAGTGGCCAATGACTATAGTTACGACGTAATATATTCCAGGCTCATCAAAGGAATCGGAAATCAGGGAGATGTCCTGGTGGGGCTGAGCACCTCAGGAAACAGCAAAAATATCATACAGGCCTTTGAAGTAGCAAGGAGCAAGGGACTGATCACGATTGGCTTTACAGGAGAATCAGGAGGAAAAATGAAGCCCCTTTCAGACTATCTGATCAACGTCCCATCCTCAGATACCCCGCGTATTCAGGAATCCCATATCACCATAGGGCACATTATTTGCCAGTTGGTCGAGGAAAAATACTTTGCCATAACCCATGATTAGGCAGGCAATTATTCTGGCCGGAGGCCTTGGCACGAGGCTTAGAACCGTGATGGCAGATTTGCCCAAATGCATGGCTCCGGTTGCAGGCCATCCTTTTCTGCATTATGTAATTAAGAACCTCAGCCAGCAGGGAATTTCAGATTTTATATTTTCTCTTGGATACAAGAGTGAAATAATCATGGCCTTCCTGGAAAAGGAATTTAAGGACTACCCTGACCTTTCCTATCAGTGCTCCATCGAATCAACCCCGTTGGGAACAGGTGGGGCCATCCGAAAGGCTTCCGAAAATTGCGTGGATGAAGATATACTTGCCTGCAATGGGGATACACTTTTCCGGGTAGATATCCCAAAATTGTCTGCTTTCCACCTGACCCATCAGGCGGATTGTAGCC
>JAJXYG010000215.1 GCA_021780705.1 Bacteroidota bacterium | reverse complement strand
TTCCGGACACCATCGAGGAAGCAATCAAGTATATTGAAGAAAAAAGCATCCGGGCCTTTGGATTGAAATACATGAAACCGAAAAAACCGATCGGCGCATTCTTTGAAAGGGGTATCAAGGAAATCAGGCAGGTGGAAAAGGTGGTGCTTTAGAAAACCCCTATAGAGAATATCCCTGGGGATTTGAACCGGTCGGCTCACGGGGTGGATCACTACACCCGGGATTTGTTTGCGTAATTGGGACTGGGGTGAGGGTGAAGGGTATTAGAATTCTGCAGGCGGATGGACCAAAACCGGAAGTTTTAAATCAAGATATAGACATGAACACTAATAAGGTATTTGACAAGGTGGCCCTTATGCTGAGAGAAGAGGGGTTCACGGTAATTAAGGAGGACAGGAACCGGCCATGGGGCGGATTCTTTGTCATTGAGGAATCCGAAGCTGCACAATTTGCGGCCCGCTTTTTCCCTGATGAATCCTTTGAGGAATTGAAAATTTCTGAAAAATTAAGTCCCAAAATACTGATGGTTGCTCCGGGTAAAAGACTGAGCTGGCAATACCATCACCGCCGGGCTGAAATTTGGAGGTGTGTGGATGGGGAAGTGGGGGTGATAACCAGTGAGACGGATCAGGAAGATCAATCTCACACCCTGCACCCAGGGGATAAGATCAAACTCAGGCAGGGAGAACGCCACCGGCTTATCGGACTGGACCAATGGGGTGTGGTAGCAGAGATATGGCAACATACAGATGCCTCCAACCCTTCAGATGAAGATGACATCGTCCGGCTTCAGGATGATTTTGGCAGGTGATCTACCTTAAAACATCAATTTCTCCTCGCTAATCCACAGGTTTTTAACGGGAAAATCTCCAAATTCCTATTCAAGGCCGATTCTTGCGAAATTTTAATGCCGGACTTGACTGGGGACTGGTGATGGCAATTCTTACAATTGACAACAATCAACAGAAATAATGACAATTGTCACTGTGATCCGGGGATTGTCTTATTAATTTTACTCAAGCACCTCATAGTGCCCCCTCATCCAAGCTTCAGAGAAACCGACGTCCAGATTGTCCCCAAGTGAATATCAATCCTTTGAAATCCTGCATTAATAATCTTTAAATTGAAAGACATGCAGCAAAATTGGTATGCGGCCTATACAAAACCCGGTTGTGAAAGGAAAACTGCGCAAATTTTGGCCAGAAAGGGGAAGGAGACTTATCTGCCCAGGGTATATAGAATAAACCAATCACTTTGGTGGAGCCGGTTGCAGTATGAACCCCTCCTGAAATCCATTGTATTTGTCAAATCCTCCGAAATCGAAATCAGGAAATTGGGATCTGAAATGGAGTGTATCCTCAGTTTGCTCTATTATGCGGAAGAACCCGCCATCATCAATGAGAAGGAAATAGAAGCTATGAAGGATTTCATTCAGGTGTATTCCAAGGTCGAAATTGAACGGATTGATCTGAATCGGACCCACGAAGAATCCATTTCCAGAAACGTCATATTTGAAAAGGGAGAAACCATCCTGTTTGTAAAGCCCAGGGAAATCAGATTGAATTTGCCTTCCTTGGGATTTGCCCTGATCTCCAAATTGAAGGAAGAAAATATTCTTGGGCCAGAAATAGAGTTTACCAATAAAAGGGAACTGGTTCAGATAAAATAATTTGTCGAATACTTATGAAATGAGAATAATATCCAGGGATTTTTTTTCTGCGTTTTTGTGACTGATACCTGCCTGCAATATAATGCCCCTATTGTGAAGCCCTCAGGAGCGCTTCTTTAAAATCCATAATAATTCCATGTTAAGGTATACAATGGTCTTTTCTGCGGCATATGGTGCGTTTCAAAGAAAAGGCCCCGGATAGGTTATCTGGACAAGTTTGAGGCCCTCCAACTTCTATTTTTGTGAACCCATCAAAATATGTATTTCTTTGCACAGGAGAATTTCATTATGTCATCATACCTGCTGCATACCACCACTTTCAATTTGGGAATACTTCTTCGGTATTCAAACCTCAAGGCTGAGGCTGCTGATTCCCATCGGTACTGCTTTCACCTGCCCCGGAGATGGGGGAAATGGATCCTTTTTGCCTTAACTGTAATGCCTTCGGGTGCCTTCGCACAGCACAGAAGGCCTCTTACGGTGACAGATACCCTTTCCATCCAATGGACGCCTCATCACCCGATAAACCGAATCACTCCCCAGAGTGCTTTAGGCGCAGGAATAGATGGGCACGATCATGGAGACATGGCGATTATGCTTTCCCCTGACCATATCGCAGCCATGAAATCAGCAGGGCTCAAAAGCTTAACCTACCGCCTACGTACCGAACTAGGTCAGGAAGTCTGGCACTGGAATCCCCGGGGACACTGGAGTGAAGAAAATAAGCACCAGGGTTATTGGATATCTGACAGTACTTCAACCGTTCCTATCGAGGTATCCTATGGATACCGTTTGCCCAGAAGGGGTTCCACCTTCGATCAGGCCAATAATGACGGGTATTCCAGGATCGATGATGGAGACGATCAAACTTACTGGAAGAGCAATCCTTACCTGGATGAAAAGATAACCCATGAACCTGACTCCCTTCATCCCCAATGGGTGGCCTTCGATTTGGGAAGGAATCGCAGGGTCAATACCATCCGGATTCAGTGGGCCAATCCTTATGCTACCGATTTCAGGATTGAATATGCGGCAGCAGGAATCGTGAGTAAGTTCAATCGAACCGATGTGATGGATCCCTATGGTCCCTTCAAATGGAAACTGCTTCCCAGGGGAGTGGTTAAGGACTGCAAGGGCGGGAATATCGTCATTCGATTTTCGGACCAGCCCATGAATCTCAGAGTCATCCGGATTCTGTGTCTGAAAAGTTCCGGATCATCAGAAAGCGGATCTCATGACCTGAGAGACAGCTGTGGTTACGCCATCCGGGAAATTCAGGTGGGCCTTACCCGTCATGGACATTTTCAGGACTGGGTCATTCATGGGAAAACCAACAAAACGCAAACGCCGGTATTTGTTTCATCGACCGATTTGTGGCACCGGGCCAGCGACATTGATTTTGATACGGAACAACCAGGTATTGATTTCGTATTTCAAAATGACTTAAATAACCACCTTCCTGCGTTATTACCTCTGGGAGTCTTATACGATATTCCTGAGAATGCCATGAATCTGCTGCATTATTTATCCCGGAGAAATTACCCCTTCCAGCAAGTGGAACTGGGAGAAGAACCGGACGGGCAATATATCTCACCTACTGATTTTGCCACCTTATATGCAGAACTGGCTGAAAAAATTCATAAGGAATTTCCCCATATCGAAACCGGAGGCCTAAGTTTTCAGGGGCTTTCCTCACCGCAAGACAGCAGTGATGAGTTTACCGAACAGCAGTGGCTTGGTTCTTTTCTGAGACATTTGAAAAGGAAAAATAATACCGACCTGTTTCAATTTTTCTCCTATGAATGGTATCCGGTGGATGGGGTGTGCAGTTCTGGTTCCAGGGAACTTTTGGAGGCTCATGAACAGTTGAAGGAGGCAATGGGTAGCTTATTCAACCAACTCCTGCCGCACCATTTCCCCGTATACATCACCGAGTATGGGTATTCTGTCCTGGGAGGTGTACCGGAGGAAATGCTAAGCGGGGCCTTGTTGAATGCAGATATCGTTGGGCAATTCTTTGAATTGGGAGGGGCAAGGGCTTATCTATACGGATACGAACCAGGATATCTTAGTAATGAAAGCGGGTGTAGCTGGGGACAACTTATTATGTTTGGCCTTGGACCCCAAAATCAAATAGCTTACCAAACCGCCACCTATCACGGTGCCGTCCTTTATGCACAGCGTTGGGCGCAACCTGCATCGGAGGGCCTGGAGATTTTTCCGGTTCTTACCAGTTGGCACAATAGGGAGGGGCAGGGTTGGGTGAAGGCATATGCAATCAGAAGACCGGATGGAAAATGGAGTTTGATGATAATCAATGAAAGCAACCGCTATTCGGTAACCGCCATTTTGCGCGTCAGGGAATCGCCAGGGAGCCCTCCGGTCCCTCTGAAAGGGCCGGTGGAAGTTTACCAGTTTGGCCACAAGCAATATGAATGGATTGCAGACCGGGACCGGGGACATCCCAGGCGTTCGGATCCTGCGTCAAAAGTGTTTTCTCAAAGCGTGAATCCTCTGGACCTTCCTCCTTTTTCCATAACGGTACTCAACCAGAAGTAGCAGGTTGGATTCTGAAAACTCTCCCCGGGTATCTCAGGGGAATGACTTAAGTTATTTGGCTTTCTTTTCGTATTTCCAGTTGCGGCCTTTTCCTTCTCTGATCCATTCCAAGGCGGTCAAGATTCTTTTGTTTCTGGTCTCTTCTGTCTTTGCCTCTGCAATCCACTGGATATATTCTTTTTTATGGGAAGGGCTGAACCGATCAAATTGACCGGAGGCCACAGAGTTTTTTTTCAAGGCCTCCTCGAAGGATTTGGGAATGGGCATGGGTTGAGCCGATGGTTTTGGTTTGGAAGGCGCCTTGATTTTTTTTTGGTTTAATTCCATGGCCTCCTTAATCCACCGGATGATCTTGGGATCGGATGGAAGATCCCCCAACTGCCGGATTTTTCCAAGATTGCCCATCCCTGGTTCATTTTTTCCTGGCATGGCATCTGCATCCTTCAATAGAGACCCTTTCCAGAAATTAAAGGCGCAATGCTGGGAGAAGGCTGCCATGTTGCATAGGAGGCCATTGAATTCGAAATTGGGAAATCCCCACTTTATGGTTTCCCGGACATCCGGGCATGCGTGATGCACTAATCCCCTTAAATGCGTCAATATGGGTTGGGCGAACGGCTTGGCTTTGGCAATATACTGGTCTACTCTTTTATCTACTGGTGACATCCGGGTGAGTTTATGATTTTTATGAGTTTCTAAGTACTCCATTAAATACCCACACGGGCCCTTACTGCAGGGAAAGGGCACCATTGCTATTGGAGATTGGCAAAATAACTTCTGTCATATACGCCTGGGGCCGCATGGTCACCCTCCACGAAATCATAATCCACAAAATGAATTCCCTTGACGGATGTTAAAGAATAGGTCATCGAGGCCATATACATTTCTGCACCGGTGCTGCCGATTCTCTCGGTAAGATTTTCTGCATTTGGGATGTGCACAAAGACCGTATCATGGGAAGTTTTTACCAATTCCAGTCGAATGGAGTCCTCATTGGCATTGATCAGATCAATGACATGCATGACCGTCATGGTATCAAGGCCGGTCTTTACTGGTTTTTGCAGCCTGAGGGTGGGGGAATCCCTGACCTGCCATAGCATTTCCTGGTTCTGAATCTGATAGAGTGACTCACCTGTAGGCGCACTCGCAGTATCCATTACGGAGTCTGTAATGGCAGGTTCCTTATTCCCTGTGGGTTGCTTGCCACCCTGTTGACATCCCGTCAGCAATAGTAATACACCAGAAATGAGGATGACGCACTTTTTCATGGCCATAAAGCTACGAATTATTTGCCCAAGGGCCATGCACTTCCAGGCACCACCTTGAGGCAAAAATTCCCAGAAATCCTTGTTAAGAAGCAGGAGCTAAATCCATGTGAATGGTTTACGCCGCCTATTTCTTTTCAAGCATCCCCATAATCCAACCCAATATGGCGCCGCTGACAGCCGACATGATCGTAAATAGGGCAATATCCGCAACCACGCCACGGATATTCATCAGGTTCGAAGTGCCAAAAGAAACCAGGTCATAAGAGGCGGCGGTAAACAACCCTACCCATGCTCCCATCCATAGCCCGGAACCAAAGGATCGAGTTTTGGCCTTTTCAAAGACAAAGGCCAGCAAGAATCCGGTCATCAGGTTTCCAAGGATGAGTGCCCACCAGACCATTTGATCCATGGACTTGGCTACCCCACTTGCTGTTCCTGCATTCTTTGAAAAAAAATCCATGAAGAGGATTCCATAAAATAAATAACCCAAAAAGAAGTAAACTACCCCTGCTGCGATCCCACCCACAAAGAATTTTTTTGCATTCATGATTGTAGATTTTGATTATTAAATAGACCTTACGGCCTTTTGCACTTGATTTTCGTTCAATAAGGTTATGAGTCTTCTGGGACGGGTGGTGTCCGGCTTAGAATCCAAGGGTTGAATTTAATCTTTCATCCGTGCAGCCCACGGGTATGAAAGGGATTTTCAATGGGCAAGCCAGATGAAGGAGTAGCCTCCTCCTGCATCTGGTAACAGGTAAGACCTGTAATAACTTATTTCATCGCAACCACGGGTGGCTTGGGTGCCGGTACGATATTGTGAATCGGTTTGGTAGATTTCAGATAGGCGAAGACTGCTTTGAGTTCATCATCGGACATCTGGGCAAATCCCTGCCAGGGCATGGGAGGCAGCAGATCCCGTTCCTGGGGTAGCCCCATCCATTTACCATGACGCAAACAATAAATAAACTGGTCTTCCTTCCAACTGCCAATGCCGGTGGAATCCGAGGTGATGTTGGCTGTATAAGAAACACCCCAGGGACCAACCCATTCAGTGAGATCCCCCGTGACCACGAGGCCCTTGGAGGCCATTTCCTTTCGGTCTACCGGAAGGTCCTTTGAAGCGGCTGGGTGGCCGGATAATTCCAGGTCCATATCCGGTACGGGGCCCTGAGGGGACATTTTTTTAGGAGTATGACAATCATTACACCCGGCGATCGTAACAAGATGCGCCCCCCATTTGACCTGGCTGCTGTACCCTCCGTAGGCGGTAGAAGCAAGACCGGCTGAATCGGAACCAGCTTTTGAAGACGGGGGAGTTTCCCCTGTATTACAACGGGATAATCCAATTCCAATCGCAAATAATAAGATACAAGCAATAGTGTACTTTCTTTTCATGATAAAAAGTGTTAGGTGAAAAAAAATGGAAAAGGATGTAATTCAATTAGCAAAAATCCTAGGGGACAGAGATCAATAATCGGAATTTCCTTAGTGTATTCAGGAGTATATTAAATTAAATATAATAATAATATTGGAAAAAAGAAATAGAAGTAGAGCCAATTATTGGATTCGAACCAACGACCTGCACATTACGAGGGTGCTGCTCTACCACCTGAGCTAAATTGGCTTGGATCAAAATATAAGAACTTTCTCAGCGAATTGAGAGGTGCAAAAATATTAAAATAGTCCTATCAGGATAAAACTTTTTGGAGGACAAGCATTTCCAGGGGCTCTCTGGGAATGGTTATCGCACTTTCTACAGGAAATGGCCTGACTTCCCCCGTGGGAAGGTAAGCCTGCCTTGTATACCATTTTAGAAGATCCGTCCTTCTTGAAATCACGGTCATCTCCATTAGGGTGCATTGAAGGGATTTAGCCAGGGATTCCCCGGCACTGATGAGCTTTTTGCCGATTCCCCTGTCCTGATAGGACGGCAAAACAGAGAGCATCCCCAAATACATTCGGTTGCCTGAAACCTTTAGATATACACACCCGGCGATGTGTTGGGTATCCAGGGAGTACTTAAGGAATATTGCATCCTTTTCCGACATGGAGGATAGCAGCGACTCCTCATCGGTCCGGGGGCCATCCATCAGGTGGGATTCGCTGGTCCACCCTGGGACAGAATCCTTTCCCTTGTAGGCGCTGTTTACCAGCCGGACCAACTGGGGTATATCCTCCGGAAGGGCCTTTGAAATATTTTCCATTCTAGTAATGAAATCAGATTGACTAACCCAAAATGCCAAAAATAACAGTAAAAAGCCAACATTTATAGGTGGAAGCGAGATCAAATAACCCGGTTGGGTTCACAAATTATTCGCAGGCATCCTTAATAAAAGGGTGGCACAAATTCACCCGTAAGGCAACCTCAAACCATGGCTGGGAGGTAGGTGTAAGGTGGCCAGGTCTCCCCGGCCTACTTTTGGATCATATTGAGCATGGTCAGCGTTTCTGCGATCATATTCCCGTTATATTCTGTGGCCAGGTTCTTATAATTAACGGCATCCACAATTGTACCCACCAGACAAAGCCCGCCGGTGAAAAAATACAGGATACCCATACCGATCTGGCCCAGTACAAACCGGTGAATTCCACTAACGGCTACCAGGCCGAGCAGACACAGGAGCAGGATAGTTTGAGGATCTTTTCGCTTGGAGCGGTATATCATGCAAAAATGGGTGATCTCGTCATCAGAAAAACCTTTGGTTCTTGAGTTGATCGTGATCATTTCCTCGGGGGTAATGTCATAAAGATATTTAAGCAGGACCGGGTTGACAAAACTAGACTGATTGCTTTCCATATTGAAGATTTAGTGGTTGGGGGAAAAATTGGTTGCGACAAAGCTTAATTATTCTCAATACAATAACAGGGACTGCGAAAATTCCCAGCGGATGTGCATGCAGAGATGCTCTCAGGTCTCCGTGGAACAGGAAACTGATGGAGTGCCCAAGGCCACAGCCGGGGCAGTAAGGGAGCCCCAGAAATTTAAAGACACAAAATGAGTAATGGGGATCGGTACTAGGTGGCATGATTGCAAGCGCCGACAGCGAGATCACCCAGAAGGATAATTCAAAATATTGCCTGAAGCCTCTTTTCAAAATAGAAATCATTCATCCAATTTATCTAAAAAAATTGGAAATGGAAATCCGCAGGAACTCTTTTTTATGAAGGGCTGGAGCCTGGGGAAACCAGGTATGGGTTTGGTATCGTGGTTTTTCAAGACGGAAGGCCCCAAAAGGATGACCCCCTGCAATAAGCGGTTTTATACACTTCGCGGCTAATTGACCTGGATAAAATCGGGTTTGCGGACGAGTTGACTATTGTACTTGAAAGTGATATTGGAGCTGAGTTCCACCCTCCAGTTTTCATTATATACATTCTTTTTAAGGAAGTAATACCCCCTGAGTTCGAGGGTCCCAAAAATCAGGCTCTCGTTGCGGGTGCGCATCCCTCCTCCCACAATGGTATATACATTGGTGGAGGTAGAGTTATAGGGAGAAAATATTCCACCATTGGTAAATAAAAATGGGGCAAAACGGAAGGAAGACAGGTACCAGGGGCTATAGAAGACGGATTCGATTTTGGCGGAAGCCCTGAAAAATCCTCCTACATCTCCGTTCCGGTATTCCGGCAGGGCAAATTTGCTGTCCAGGTAAAGGGGTTCATTTAGAATCGTGTTGATTTGCTTGGCAATACTGACATTGACAAAGGTGCGTTGTTTCCATTTCGGCCCCATCGTCTTGAGGTGATCAAAATAATCTGCGGCGCCAAAGAAATTGACATCCTGGAACCGGTGTTGTGAGAGGTATCCTTCCCCTCTCAGGGAATAGCTATGGTAGTTTTCCCTGGAATTGAAGGCGGATTGTTCAATATCGAAACTCAGGAAGGGCCGGTATAAGGTTTGTTTGCGGGTATATCCCCCAGTGAAGGTGAGGGTAAGTCCTTCGGGAACATCTTCATTCTTGCCAAATGCGTATAAATACCGGGTTTTGTATATGTTTTGCCGGAACAGGGAAAGGGAGCCCAGAATGCCCTGGAGATTGGAGTACCTCCAGTTATAAGTGGTGTCATATTCAGAGGGCACCTGTTGAAATTTCTGGTCGATCAGCCGCAGTGCAATTAATTTCCTCAACCTCCTGTTTTCCACCCGGTCAGAAAATACTTTGGCATTGATGTTATAACCTATCCATGCATCCAGGTCATAATACCGGTATTGTTGGGCTGCATTATAAAGGGAATCATTCGAGTACATATTGCGGGTAGAATGGTAGGAACCTTCCAGGTCATAGGTCCAGTGCATATACCGGTTAATCAGGGGCTTGTTGAAACTGATGGCATACAGATTTTCTTCTTTCCGCCCCGAAATGCTGGGGTAATAACTTTGATAGCGCGCATCAAAATTGATGAAACTTCCCCCCAGGTTCCTCAAGATATATTCCATACCGGTCCCGAAATTGAGTTTCCGGCTTATGTCGTACAAACCATGGACCACCAGTGCATTTCCTGATCCGGCGATATTATCCTCACGGGCCTCAATATCCGTATTGTCGGGCTCCAGGGCAGCTACTGAACCGCCGAGGGTGAAGATGTCCTTGGCATAAACAGACACATCTACGGAATCTCCCGGACCCGGGACAGGGGTAAGTTGAATCCTTACGTCCTGCAAATAAGGTAATTGCCTCAGGTAGGCCTCATTGTCAGCCATTAGATAAGGCACCAAAGAATCATTGCGGGAAAAAAACAGATTCTTGCGGATTGCAGAAATCCGGGTAGTATGGTGAAGGGTGTTTCCTAATTTGATGAAGATGGATTGTTCCTTATGGGCTGTATCGGCAAGGGAAATACCAAAGGGCAGGTCTATAACGGTAATCTTACGGATGATATACCGGTCATATTTCTGGTACTGGGCTACGTTTAGGGTCAGGTCATCTTGTTTTCCAGCGTTGGAAGTATCTTTCTTAAGAGACCTGACGACCTTTCCAAAGAAAGTTTTCCTGCCATTTTCAGGATGGAAGGCGGCAGAATCTACCTGTCCTATGGAAACAGCCTGTTTGAGGCATAGCCCAAAGACCAGCAACCACCGCCAAATTTTGAAATCACAATGACTCATCAGGTATTTCGGGATAAAGCAATATTAAAAGTAAAGAATTACAGGGGGATGGGTTTATAAAATTCCTCCGCATTTTTTCCTGATTTTACAATTATAGGATAAAAAAATAAGCCCTCCACCCTCCTTTTCGATAATGGGGCATAAAGGGCCAAGGGGGTTAAAAAAATCGAGGGCCGGATAGAAATCCAGCCCGTATAAAATTTTTATCCAATATCCTATGAATATCCAGGACAAAAGTAAGCCGGCCGG
Source organism: Bacteroidota bacterium (assembly GCA_021780705.1). GTDB lineage: Bacteria > Bacteroidota > Bacteroidia > Chitinophagales > Chitinophagaceae > Ginsengibacter. The sequence continues at coordinate 347 of JAJXYG010000215.1, read as the reverse complement.
AAACTGGTCCCGGTACCTAATATCATTTATTTTGCTGATTCTTATCACCTTTTCAATTAATCAGCGGGCCATGATTTTTCCAATATGAAAGCGCGCTGGGAAACAGTCTGTGGATAAGAAAAAAACCTTCCTTCAATGAAGGACAACCCGAATAGGATCGCTTGTTGACTTTTTTGTACAATAATTGTGTTTCCTGTAAAGACTTTTATGTTACCTTTTCAAAAAAAAAACACATGAAGTATTTTTTAATATTCTTTGCTTTCATTATGATAGTTCCAAATGTTTCCTTTTCACAGGATTGGCCCAACCTGGGACGATACAGGGATGAAAATGCGAAATTGGGCCCT
>JAJXYG010000121.1 GCA_021780705.1 Bacteroidota bacterium | reverse complement strand
GCAGTAGCATCCCTGATTCTGGCATCCACCCGGGATGTGGCACTGGCAGCGGAAGTGGCTAATATTGCCGGGGGAATCGTATGTGAAGAAGTAGGCACCGCAGCCATCAGTAGGGAACGGCTTTTGCACGAATGCAAGGAATTGATCCACTAAGGAAAGAAGTTCCTTTGATAAAAAGGCAACCAGGCCGGTTGCATTGATATGATTAGAATAAACCAATAATTTATGGATCTTGAAAGGATGGATGAACTGGTCCGCAAGGTGGCAGTAATTGTAGCCGGGGGAAAGGGTACCAGGATGAAAAGCGAAATTCCCAAACAATTTTTACTTCTTGAAGGAAAACCGATACTATATTATACCATCAAGGCATTTCAACATGCCTTTGAAGACATAGAGATTATCCTGGTACTTCCGGAAGATAATATGGGGATGGGTCAGGAAATCATTGACGGATATTTTGACCATTCCAGTATTAAGGTGTGCGCCGGCGGAAGAACCCGGTTCCATTCGGTACAAAATGGGCTTGCCCTGGCAGGAGATACCGACGCCATTATTTTTGTCCACGATGGGGTGAGGTGCCTTGCCTCCACCTCCTTGCTGCAAAGATGTTTTCACGAATGTACCCGTGAAGGTACCGCCATTCCCGTCATTCCCTGCAGTGACAGTGTACGCCGGATTACCAGTGAAGGCAGTGAAATCATGGACCGAAATCAGATCCGTTTGGTGCAAACCCCGCAGACCTTTCACAGCCGGATTCTGCTGCCAGCTTTCCAGATCGACTATAAGGAAGGGTTTACTGATGAAGCCTCGGTAGTGGAAGCCTACGGGTTATCGGTTCATTTGGTGGAGGGGGATCCGAATAATTTGAAAATTACTTCCCCTATGGATCTGAAATTAGCAGGGATTCTACTCTCTGAAGTGTCTCAACAGTAACGGTAACCGGTTTAGCCGAAGCCCGGGGTATAATTCCAGGGAGGCTCCAAAACTCCGGTAAAAAAAAGCGAGACTTTGCCGGTTGCTGCCTTCGAAATCAAGGGTCAGATTTTCTCCTGCATGTGCTTTAATAAAGTGGTCGATCAGCAGATGGGAGGCCCCGGAGGTCCTGCCGTCCGGGTGATTGCCCACCAATATATAGTACGCTCTTTGGTGGGAGAAAATCCAAACTGCTGAGGCCATAAGTAGCCCCCTTCGGTCATATACTCCATTTGCTTCGGTCAGACTTCTTCCTTTGAGTTTTTCCAGCAGCCATTCAAAATTCCTGTAGTCCTCTGCCCGGATGGGAGAGTAACGCAGGGCCTGGGCCCTGGCCAGCCCGATTACCTCTCGAAAATCCGGATTCCTCCTTACCTCATTGCCGCTGTCTAAAGCCCTGCGGATATTTCTTCTATGGCTTTGGGCATACCTGTCATAAAGTTCGGGGTAGGAGGGCTGCAACGGTAAGATGTAGTTGGATCTTTTATACATCTCAAACCCTTCAACCTCAAAAAAATTATCCCGGTTAAGATAGATATCCCAATAGCGGTACCGGGAAGGGATTTTTTTCAGGAAGGCTTCCGTGATATGGGCAGTAATCCCGTTGCCGAAAATTCCCAATTGGGCACAGAAAAAAGGCTGGTACAAATAGTAAATGAAATACTTCCGGTTCCAGGTGAGGGGCATGACCATCTCATATTCATTGAGCACCAGGCCATCCCAATGAGCGCTCATCCGGTCAAGGTAATCCGTATAGGCATAAATGGCCCCATTGGCTGCGCGGTCAATGCAAAGGTCCCATTTTACATGATCCAATTCCGTCCTTGCCACTAGTCGTATGTTCGGGTGCAGGTCCATATCAATATTCCTTTGGGGCAGTATTAAGGCCCGGAAGGTGAAAGAATTTATGGAATTTGAAATTTTGTATATCAATACTGAAACTCATGACTTTCCAGAGGCGCGGTCCGGAAAGGGTGGTTTTAAAATAATCGCGGTAGACCTTGCTATAAAGCAGGGGAAAATAGAAATTGACCAGGCCCTTAAGCAGGGGGACCTGAATTCCCGCATCATACAAAAACCTGCCGCCCGGGGCATTGGGTTGCCAGGCATCCGCATAGGTACCTACATCCAGGAACAATTTCCATGGGATTTTTACAGGAAGGACACGAAGCGGGTCCCATGCCCGGGGGACCGAAGAGCTGAAATTGGCGGCAGCAAGCCAGTTATCAGTTTTACCGATTTTGCTTGCCAGCAAATCTGACCTTACCTTAAAACCGCCGTCCCCGATCATGATTTGCTGGGAAAGGACTCCCTGGTATTCATTTCTGCCTGCAAAATAATTATCGTAAGTATAGTCCTCAGCCCCATTGGGACCGGTCATATTCAGGTGATAGCGATCGGTTAAAAATTCCTTTGTAAGCGTCTTTTGGCCCATATATAGGAACTTTCCAGCAAATATTCTCAAACTCATTCCACCTCCCTTAGCATAATTGAAGAAGTATTTTCCTTCCAGGCCGAGACGGACAAAATCTTTGGCCTGGTCCAAACGTAATGTCGCGGAGTAGGGGTATAGGGCTCTTTCATTTTCTATTGTACCCTCCAGGCGGTTCAGGTAGCGGCCGGAAGTTGGGTACCGGATCACCGGTTGACCCGAAGCAGTATCAATCGAAAGCAGCAATCCGCCTTCCCTGATCAGAAATGTTTTCCAGACAATAAATTTCCGGACAGAAGAGAGGGGATCTGTATTGCGAAAGACCACCTTAACGGAAGGCACCAGTTTTG